>NZ_JBHTSV010000003.1:0-237010 GCF_042794925.1 Brachybacterium sp. NPDC056505 | reverse complement strand
CCCGCCCCCCGCGCCCGGGCGCGGGCGGCGCCGGCGCCCCCGCCGCGTGCCAACCCGGGGGCGCCCCCCCTTTTTGGGGGGGCCCCCCCCCCCCCCGGGGTCGGGGCCCCGCCGCGCTCATCTCTCTGCTCGGTGGCCGGTGTCCGGTGGCGGGTGTCCCGTTGCCCGTGGCGCAGGCACGAGGGCCGACGTCGCCGGGCGCGCGGTCAGCCGATGACGCGGACGCCCGCGCGCTCCTGCTCCTCCATGAAGCAGGCGCCGCACAGGGACTCGTAGCGCACCTCGGCGCGGTCCTCGATCTCGACCTGGTCGCCCGCGAACACCGGATGGCCGTCGACGGTGCGGCAGTTGAACTCCGCCTGCGAGCCGCAGCGGCACATCGTGGGCAGCTTCTCGAAGTTGTCGGCGAGCTCGAAGAGGCGGCGGCTGCCGGGGAACTCGCGGGTGGTGAAGTCCGTGCGCAGCCCGTAGCAGATGACGGAGATGCCGTCGGCCTTCGCGACCAGGAACAGCTGGTCGATCTGTGCGGGCGTGAGGAACTGGCACTCGTCCACGAGCACGCAGTGCAGGGGACGCAGGCCCTCGGCGTCCGCGGTCCCGGTGATCCGCGCGCGCAGATCGTCCGTGGGGGAGCACAGCACGTCGACCCGGCGCCGGGCGCCGCCGCGGGCGACCACCCAGTCCTCGCCCTTGGTGTCGATCGCGGGCTTCACGGTGAGCGTCGCGAGACCGCGCTCGGCGTAGTTGAAGGCGGTCTTGATGAGGGTGTCGGACTTCCCGGAGTTCATCGCTCCGTACTTGAAGTGCAGCTTGGACATGAGGTGGCGGCTCCGGGACGGTCGGGGAGAGGCGGGACGACGGGGCGGGTGCGTCAGAACGCGTCGAGGACGCTCGGGCGCGGACCGCGCAGCAGGGTATCGAGGAAGGCCTCCCCTGCGGCGTCGGCCTCTGCCTCCAGGCCCACCCGCCGGGCGTCGGCGAGACTGCGGCCGCCCGTGAGCAGGAGCGCGGCGGCATGCACGTCGAGGCGGGCCCGGGCCGTCGGAGCCCCGTGCCCGCCCGGCTGCAGGGCCGGCTCGCCCCCGGTGATCTCCTCGACGTGGACGCGGCCGTCCTGCGCGTGCACGTCCCAGCGCCCCTCCGCGCGACAGGCCGCCGCCGACGGCGTCCCATCCCGGACCTCCAGGCGCACGCTCCCCGTGAGCCCTGCCGGTGCGGGGCGGTCCGCGAGGGCGCGGGCGGTGTCCACGAGGCGCATCATCACCAGCGGCACGATGTCGGGCGTGGTGCGCAGTCCACCGCCGGGCAGCACATCGAGGATCGGGTCCTCGGTGCGCAGGCGGATGCGCGCCGCCGTGGTCACCGTCGACCACGTGCCCAGGTGCTGCAGGAGCGCCAGCAGATCGTCACGGTCCCGGCCGAGGATCTCGTGGACCTCGAGCCCCGCGCCGTCGGATCCCGGCTCGATCCGGGAGAAGGAGAGATACCCGCGATCCTCGCCCGCCTCGTCCTCCAGCAGCACGGCGCCCCACGGCGGGGACGGGAGCCCGGCGGGGAACAGCGGCGGCTCACGGCGCAGCATCGCGTTGTCCTCGGAGGTGAGCTCCGTGTACAGGCGTCGCAGCCGCGGCATGGTCGCCTCGGTGACGGGCACCAGGCGACGACCGGGCACGCTCCGCATCCGCTGCAGCTCCCCGAGCGGGACGACGATGCGCTCGGTCCGCGCGACGACCTGGTAGCCGTGGCGGCGGTAGATCGCGGGGTTCGAGGGGTAGAGCATCGAGAAGGCCATGCCCTCGGCGCCGCAGCGGGCGAGGACCCCCTCGAGCAGCTCTCCGAACAGCCCGCCGCCGCGGTGCGCGGGGTGCACGGCCAGGCCGCCGATCCCTCCGCACGACGTGATCCCGCCGCCCAGCGCGATCGTGTCGCGACGGATCCTGGCACCGGCGGCGAGCACGCCCTCCTGCCCGCCGGGGCGGGCGGTCGAGTCGATGCCCAGCGGGATCTCGCCCTCCGGGAAGGGCCCGGGGACCTCCTCGACGGAGCCGCCGCCGAAGGCCTGGGCGGTCAGCCGCCGGTAGGCGGGCCGGTCATCGCTGGTCAGCTCTCGCACGGGCATGCACAGGAGTCTAGAGGGGGCGGACCCAGCCGACGCACGGCCCGAGGGGCTTACAGTGAGGCGGTTCCCGGCATCGAGGGACGCGGGCCCGCACGGACCCGGCCGCGGCGGCCCATCAGCCATGGACCCGCCCCGCCGGCCGCGTCGGACCCCGACCGTCGGCCGGCCCCACGACGCCGCAGCACAGAAGGAGACATCGTGCCCCAGCGCTCCCGGCCTTCGACACGGCACTCGACCCTGCACCAGCGCGCCCCGCGCAAGCCGATCACGCGCTCCAACCAGGCGCGGGACGGGGCGAGGGACGATCTCACCCGACGGCTCAGCGCGGGCGCCCCGCTCAGCGAGCAGGAGCCGCAGCGCAGGATCCCCGTCGGCCTCTCGACGTCCTCCGTCTTCCCCCTCGGCGTGGAGGACTGCTTCCGCCTCGCCTCCCACATCGGCTACGACGGCGTCGAGGTCATGGTCTCGGTGGACAGGGCGAGCCGTGACGCGGCGCTACTGCGCGACTTCGCCCGCGAGTACGACCAGCCGATCCTCTCCCTGCACGCCCCCACGCTGTTCTTCCTGCAGTTCGTCTGGGGGAGGGACCCGTGGGTCAAGCTCGAGCGCACCGTGCAGATGGCGGTGGACGTGGACTGCCCGACCGTCGTCGCGCACCCGCCGTTCCGCTGGCAGGGCTCCTACGCCCGCGAGTTCGTCGAGGGCGTGAAGAACCTCGAGGCCGAGTACGGGATCGCGATCGCCGTGGAGAACATGTACCCGTGGCGCCTGGGCGTGCGCGAGGCCATGGTCTACCTGCCCGATCACGACCCGACCGACGAGGAGTACGACCACGTCACCGTGGACCTCTCCCATGCGGCGACCGCCGGGGACGACGCCCTGGCGATGGTGGACAGGCTCGGGGACCGCCTCGCCCATCTGCACCTGGCCGACGGCACCGGCCGCACCACCAAGGACGAGCACCTGCCTCCCGGCGAGGGCAACCAGCCCTGCGCCGAGGTGCTGCGGCGCCTGGCCAACCGCGGCTGGGAGGGATCGGTGCTGCTCGAGATCTCCACCCGCGGCGGCCACGGACGCCCCACGCACCGTGAGGACCTGCTGCGCCAGAGCCTGCTGTTCGCCCGCTACCACCTGGGCCACCACCTCGACGAGAGGCTCCTGCGCAGCGGGCGCGGGCACCTGGGGCCCGAGGCGGACGCCCCGCACCGGATGCAGGACCAGGACACCGCCGCCGCGGGCCCGGGGGCCGACGCATCGGGTGGGGGCTCGGGCGGCGACGGGCCGGGCTCCCGGCGCCCCTGATCCGGGCCCCGGGCCCCGGGCGACGACCGGGTGGCGTCGGACACGGCTCCCGAGCGGCCCCAGGATCAGGGTGGAAGAATGCCGCGAGCGCTCCCCGCGCGCCCCTGGGCGCGCAGGCGGCGCAGAGGGCGGCGCAGAGACTGCGACGAGACGACGACTGCGAAGGTGACCGGTGTGAGCGACAACTCGGGATTCGTGCATAGGAACACGGCGCTGCTGGCCGTCGAGGCCACCGAAGCCCAGGTCCCCGTGTCCTCCGACGAGATCGACGAGATGCTCGCGCCCGCGCGCCGCCGCCTGCGCCTTCCCCGCGGCGTCCTCCAGCGCGTCGCCGGCGTCCAGGAGCGCCGCTGGTGGCGCGACACCGAGTCCGGGTGGAAGCAGGGCATCGTGCTCGCCGCCGAGCGGGCGATGTCCAAGGCCGGCATCACGCGTGACCAGGTGGGCGTGCTGATCAACGCCTCCGTGTGCCGTCAGCACCTCGAGCCGGCGGTCTCCGCGTCCGTGCACGACGCCCTCGGGATGCCCCGCAGCTGCCTGAACTTCGACATCACCAATGCGTGCCTGGGCTTCGTCAACGCGATGACCGTCGCGGCCGGCATGATCGACTCCGGCCAGATCCAGTACGCGCTGATCGTCGGCGCCGAGGACGTCGAGCAGGTCCAGCGCGACACCATCGCCCGGCTGAACTCCAAGGGCGCCGTGCGCGCCGACTTCAACAACCAGTTCGCCGCGCTGACCCTCGGCTCGGGCGCCGCCGCCGCCGTGCTGGGCCGGGCCGACGAGCACCCCGAGGGGCACCGGGTGACGGTCACGCAGGCGCGCGCCGGCACCGAGCACCATGAGCTGTGCATCGGCGACATGGACGACATGCGCACCGACAGCGAGGGTCTGCTGGAGAACGGGATCGAGCTGATCCTGGACACCTGGAAGGACGCCAACGCGCAGGGCCTGGACTTCGGGAGCATCGAGCACGTGATCCCGCACCAGGTCTCCATGGTCTACACCCGGAACTTCTCGAAGATCACCGGGGTCGGCATGGAGCGCATCCCCATCACGTTCCCCGAATGGGGCAACGTCGCCGCCGAGGCGGTCCCGATGACCCTCGCCCACCACCAGGAGAACATCGCTCGCGGCGAGCGCGTGCTGCTGATGGGCGTCGGCTCCGGACTGAACACCGCGATGATGGAGGTCAAGTGGTGAGCATCGAGCGCCCCCGCGGCTCCCGGGCCGTGGCAGCCCCGGAGCTGCCCGGCGTGGATCCCCGCGCCCACCGGCTCGTCGAGGCCCGCGACCACACCGGCGAGCTGCGCTCCTGGCATCTCCTGGACTCCGCCCCGCTGCTGGCAGAGCGCGGCGTCGCCCCGCGCGGCACCCTGCTCGCCGTCCACGGCAACCCGACGTACTCGTTCCTGTACCGCTCGCTGATCCGCGAGGACATCCCCTGGCGCGTGATCGCGGTCGACCAGCTCGAGATGGGGTTCTCCGAGCGCACAGGGGAGACGAGGGGCCTGCAGGACCGCATCACGGACCTCTCGCTGCTCACCGACGCGCTCGGCGTGCGCGGGCCCGTGGTGACCGTCGGCCACGACTGGGGCGGCATCGTCTCGGTGGGCTGGGCGCTCGACAACCGCCACGACGTCGCCGGCATGATCCTCACCAACACAGGGATCCACCAGGAGCTCGGCGAGTCCCTGCCGAAGGCGCTGCAGCTCGCGACCGCCCCGGCGATGCTGCCGCTGAGCACCTCGGTCACCGACGCGTTCCTGCGCACCACGGTCGCCCTCTCCAGGCCCGCCCTGCCCCGGGAGGTGCAGGAGGCCTATCTCGCCCCCTACCGCGGCCGCTCGCGGCGCCTGGGCATCGAGCAGTTCGTCGCCGACATCCCCGCGAGCGCCAACCACCCCAGCCGTGCGACACTCGAGCGCCTCGCCGGGGGCATCACCGGCATGGACGTTCCCACGCTCATGGCCTGGGGTCCGCGCGACGTGACCTTCTCGGACCGCTACCTGCGCGACCTCATCGAACGCGTCCCCCATGCCGACGTCCACCGCTTCGAGGGCGCCTCCCACCTGGTGTGGGAGGACGCCGACGTCGCCGGCCTCGTCGCCACCTGGCTCCGGGACACTTTCGGCGACGCCGAGCACCCGCGCGATGCGGCCGGCGCGGGCGGGGCGCTGCGTCCCGTCTCGTCCTTCGCCGAGCAGGCCCCCGAGATCCACCTCGGCGAGGCCATCACGCGCCGCGCCCAGGACCCCGCGACCGCCGACCTGCCCGCCGTCGTCGAGCTCGGTCCGCGACCCGGCGAGAGCCGCCGGATCAGCTGGTCCCTGCTCTCCGAGCGCACCGAGGACCTGGCCGCCGGCATGCGCGCCCACGGGATCATGCCCGGGGACCGCGTGAGCGTGCTGGTCACGCCCGGTGCAGACCTCACCGCCGTGCTGTACGCCTGCCTGCGACTGGGCGCGGTCGCCGTGATCGCCGACGCGGGCCTGGGCACCGACGGGCTCACCCGCGCCGTGATCGGATCGCACCCGGACTGGATCATCGGCATCGAGAAGGCCCTCGTCGGCGCGCGTGCGCTCGGCTGGCCCGGCCGTCGCATCAGCGTCCCGCAGCTGCCCACTGTCGACCGCGCCGCCCTCGACGTCGAGACCTCCGTGGCCGAGCTCGCCGAGGAGGGCCGCCAGATGCGCGCCCTCGGCGCCGGCATCGACGCCCCCTGGCCGGACCAGGACGCCGACGCCGCCGTGCTGTTCACCTCCGGCTCCACGGGACCCGCCAAGGGCGCCGTGCTCACCCACCGGCAGATGGGCGCGATGTTCGCGGCCGTCGGCGACACCCTCGACCTCGAGGCCGATCGCGGCCTGGTCGCGGGCTTCGCACCGTTCGCGCTGCTGGGCCCCGCGCTCGGCGCGCCCTCGGTCGTCCCGGACATGGACATCACCCGCCCGGGCGATCTCACCGCTCCCGCCCTCGCGGCAGCGGTCGAGGCGCTCGGCGCCCCGGCCGTGTTCACCGCACCCGCTGCGCTGCGCAACATCATCGACACCGCCGACCAGCTCGACGAGACCGGGCGGGCCGCGCTCGCCCGCGTGCCCAGCTTCTTCTCCGCGGGCGCGCCGATCCCCGCCCCGCTGCTGCGCGAGCTGCGCGGCGTGATGCCCGGCGCCCGCGCGCTCACCCCCTACGGGATGACGGAGTGCCTCGCGGTCGCAGCCATCGACCTCGAGGGCATCGAGGCGGCGGGCGAGGGCCCCGGCGTGTGCGTCGGCACCGCCGTGCCCCGCGCCGAGATCGCGATCGCCGTCATGGACGGCGAGGGCGGGACCAGCGGCGAGATCACCACCGATCCCGATCGCACCGGCGAGATCCTCGTGCGCGCCCCGCACGTCCGCGACCGCTACCTGATGCTCTGGGGCACCACCGCCCGCGCGAGCCGCTTCGAGGGCTGGCACGCGACCGGCGACGTCGGCCACCTCGATGAGGCCGGCCGCCTCTGGGTCGAGGGCCGCACGGCGCACGTGCTCGCCACGGCCCAGGGCCTGGTCACGCCCGTGCGCGTCGAGTCCGCCGCGGAGTCGGTGCCCACCGTGCGCCGCGCAGGAGCCGCGGCCGTCGGCCCCCGCGGCACCCAGCAGGTCGTCGTGATCCTCGAGACCCAGGACGGCTACCGGCCCGGGAGGGCCCGCACGCCGCACCCGGCGGAGACCGCCCTGCAGGAGGCCGTGCGCCAGGCCGTGGCGCAGGCGACGGGCGTCGAGGTCGCGGCCGTGTTCACGACCGCGTCGCTGCCCACCGACATCCGCCACAACTCGAAGATCGACCGGGCAGCGCTCTCGGCATGGTCCGAGGCGACGCTCCAGGGGCGGAAGGCGCCCGCGCTGTGAGCCGCCGCGTCCTGGTCACCGGCGCCTCCGGCATGCTCGGCGGCGCCGTCGCGACCGCCCTGCGCGACCGCGGCGACGACGTCCGCGCCTTCCAGCGCCGACCCGCCGGACTGCCCGGCGTGCGGGACGTCCAGGGATCCCTCACCGACGCCGACGACGTGCGCCGCGCGGCCGAGGGCGTCGACGCGATCGTGCACCTCGCCGCGAAGGTCTCCTTCGCGGGCCCCGAGGAGGAGTTCCGGGCGGTCAACGTGGACGGCACCCGGCACGTCCTGGACGCGCTGCGCGCGCACGGCGGCGGGCGCCTGGTGAACATCTCCTCGCCCTCGGTCGCCCACCTCGGGACCTCCATCGTCGGCCTCGACGCGACGGCCGCCGACCCCGAGCGCGCCCGGGGCAGCTACGCCCGCACGAAGGCCGCCGCGGAGCTCGAGGCGATGGCGGCCGACGGCACGGACGACCTGCTGGTCACCTCGCTGCGCCCGCACATCGTGTGGGGCCCGGGGGACACGCAGCTCGTGGGGCGGATCGTCGACCGCGGGCGACGCGGCACCCTCCCGATCCTCGACGACGGCATGGCCCTCATCGACACCACCTACGTGGACAACGCCGCCTCGGCGATCGTCGCCGGCCTCGACGCCATCGAGGACGTGCACGGCGAGAGCTTCGTGATCACCAACGGCGAGCCGCGGACCGTGCGCGACGTCCTCGGCGGCTTCTGCGAGGCCGCGGGGGTGCCCCGGCCCAGCCGTCGGATCCCCGGCTCGCTCGCGCGGCTCGCCGGGCGCGTCGTCGAGAAGGTCTGGGAGGTCCGGCCCGGCGAGGACGAGCCGCCGATGACGGAGTTCCTTGCCGAGCAGATGTCCACCGCCCACTGGTTCGACCAGCGCCGCACCCGCGAGCGCTTGCGCTGGACCCCCGCGGTGAGCTTCGACGAGGGCCTCGAGCGCCTCTCGCGATGGTTCGCCGAGCACCCCGTCGTCGGCAGCGCCTGAGGAGGGCCCGATGAACGCACGATCCCGCTCCGAGAACACGCACCGCGGTGCGGAGCCGCACGACGACGAGGCCGCGCTGCGCGCCGAGGTCGAGGCCGAGCTCGCCGCCGAGCGCGCCTCCCGCCGCCGCGCCCCGGACCTGGTGGTGGGGATCGTGCTGCTGATCGGCGGAGCGCTCGGCTGGATCGCCGCGCTCGCGCTGTTCATGGACAAGATCTTCCTCAGCGCGAACCCCGACGCGCAGCTCGGCTGCGACATCAACCCCTTCATCTCGTGCGGCACCGTGATGATGACCTGGCAGGCGAGCGCGCTGGGCATCCCGAACATGGCGATCGGCCTGGGCGGCTTCGCGATCATGGGCGCGATCGGCTCCCTGCTGGTCTCCCGCGCCGCGGTGCCCCGCTGGTTCCGCTGGGCGACGCTCGGCGGGATGGTCTTCGCCTTCGCGATGGTCCACTTCCTCGCGATCTCCGCGATCTTCGTCATCCACGCCCTGTGCCCGTGGTGCCTGGTGGTCTGGCTCGTCACGGCGCCGATGTTCTTCGCCGTGCTCGCCCACACCGTCGAGACCGGCACGCTGGCGGTGCGCGGGGCCCTGGCCTCGCTGCTGCGCCGCTGGGTCGTGCTGACGCTGCTCTGGTACGCCCTGGTCGCCGTGGTCATCGCGATCGCGTTCTGGCCCCAGTGGATGGCGACCTTCGGCCTGAACTGAGGGCCCGGGACCCGGGAAGCGGCCCGCCGTTCCTCCCCAGTGCCCGGTTGTCCCCATCGGGGCATCCGACGCTGACCCGCGCCCCGCCGTGCACCTAGCCTCACCGGCATGTCGCACGCATCCCGCTCCGCCCGGCCCACCGGCCGGGCACGCTCCCGGACATCCCGCTCCCGGCGGCGCGGAGACTACTCGGCCCCTGCGCGCCCGCGGGCGGGGAGGCATCGGCGCAGGGATCAGGGTCGGCGGCGCGAGGACGACGGCACGCAGGACCGGACCACCCTGCAGGACTTCGGGTGGGAGTCCGAGGACGACCTCGTCGACGTCCGCGAGCATCGCGGCACCGAGCGCGCGCCCTGGTGGCAGAGGATCCCACGGCCCTCTCCGGCCGCTCTCGCAGGCATCGCCGTGCTCGTCCTCATCGCCGGCGCGTCCATCCACCTCATGGGCCGCGGCAGCGCGGTGGCCGGGTCCGTGCCGACGACGCCGGCCGCGTCGACCTCCGCAGCCTCCGCGTCCGCGTCCTCGGACCCGTCGTCCGCCGAGGGCGACGGCACTGGAGGTGAGGGGTCCGTCGGCGGGGCCGCGCCCCCTTCGGCATCGGCCACCGCCTCGCCGTCCGCGGATGGGTCCGGAGAAGCAGGCGGCCCCTCCGGCGGCGCGGGGGAGGACACGGTGGTCGTCTACGTCTCGGGCGCCGTCGAGGACCCCGGGGTGGTCGAGCTCCCGGCGGGCTCGCGCGTCGCGGACGCCCTCGAGGAGGCGGGCGGTCAGACGAAGACGGCGGACCTGACCTCCGTGAACCTCGCGCGCGTCCTGGTCGACGCCGAGCAGATCCAGGTCCCCGAGGAAGGGGAGGAGCCCGCAGGCGAGGCGGCGCCCGGGAGCACTGGGGAAGCGGGCACGTCCGGGAGTTCGGCCGACACGGGACAGAGCAGCGGCGGCGCGGCATCCGCCGACGGCTCCGAGGCGGGTGCCATCGACATCAACACGGCCGACGCCGACCAGCTCGACGAGCTCCCCGGAGTCGGCCCTGCCATCGCCCAGCGCATCATCGACCACAGGGAGCAGAACGGCCCCTTCGCGAGCGTCGACGACCTCGCCGAGGTCTCCGGCATCGGCCCGGCGACCCTCGAGAAGATCCGTCCGCAGGCGACGGTCTGAGCGTGCTCACCCGCGCCGACCTGCGGACGGTCCCCGCCGCGACCGTGCTCTGGACCCTCGCGGTGCTCGGCATCGCCTGCGGCATCAGGGCCGCACTCCTCCTGCTGCTCGCCCTCGCCGCGCTCACCCTGTGCATCGCCGCCTGCCTGCGCCGGCCCGGGGCGATCGCCGCCGTCGGCGCGCACCTCGTGCTCATCGGGCTCGGGGCCGCGCTGCTGGTCCCCGGCATCGACCGCCACGAGACCACGGTCCTCGCCCTCGAGGACGCGTCCACCACCGGTCGCATCGTCGAGCTCGAGGCGGTCGCGACCGGAGACAGCCAGGAGTCCTCGAGCACGTTCCCCGGCGCCGAGGACCGCCGCCAGGTGATGGTCCGCCTGCGTCCCGGACCTGCGCGGATCGGCTCCGACGTGTCGGCGCTGCCCGCCTCCATGCGCATGCTCGTCACCGGCGGGAAGGATCTCCTCGACCCCGTGCACGACCACGACGTGATCCGGGTGCGCGCCCGGGTCGCCCAGACCGACGGCATCGTCATCCTCGCCGCCGCACGTGTGGAGGTCCTCGAGGCGGCGCACGGCCCCGGACAGCACGTCCGCGAGGTCGCCCGCGATCTCACCGCGACGCTGCCGGACGACGAGGCGGCGCTCTCGCGCGGGATGACGACGGGCGACACCAGCGGCATGTCGACCGAGACCGAGGAGATCATGCGCCGGGCCGGCATCTCGCACCTCGTCGCGGTCTCCGGTGCGAACATCGCGCTCGTCCTCGGCGCCGTGCTCGTCCCGGCCCTGCTGCTCGGCGTCCCTCGACGACCCCGCGTCGCGGCCGCGGCGATCGCCGGCGCCGCGTACGTCGCCCTCGTCGGGGACGAGCCGTCGGTGCTGCGCGCGGCGACCATGGCCGCACCGCTGCTCGCCGCCCGCTTCATGGGCGTGCGCGCCTCCCCGGTCGCCTCGCTCGGGGCGGCGATCGCCCTGTGGTCCTGCCTCGACCCGGCGACCGCGGCCTCCGCCGGCTTCCTGCTCTCCGCCCTCGCGACCGCGGCGATCCTCGTGCTCGCCCCCGCCATGGCGAGCGCGGCCGTGAGCATGAGCGGGGAGAGGATCCGCCGCCCGTGGGCGCTCGTGATCGCCGTCCCCCTCGCCGCGCAGCTCGCGTGCACGCCCGTGCTCGTGCTGCTCACCCCCGAGGTATCGGTGTGGGCGGTGCCCGTCAACATGGCGGTTGCCCCAATCGTCGGCCCCGCCACGGTGATCGGGATGATCGCGACCCTCATCGGCCCCGTCGCCCCTGCTCTGGCGACCCCGCTGTGGCACCTCACCGCCGGCGGTGCGCACCTGGTCATCCTCGTGGCGCGCACGGCCGATGCCCTGCCGGGCTCCCGCATCGCCGTGCCCGAGGGGGCGTGGGGAGCGGTGCTCGCCCTGCTCGCGATCGCGCTCGTCGTCGCCGGGGTGCTGGGCCACCGTTCGCGGATCGTCCGGTTCGTCCTCGCGGCGGTGCTCGTCGCCGTGCTCGCCCCGCCGCTCGCCCAGCGCCTTCCGGTCCCCGGCGTCGGGGCCGACGACTGGCGCGTCGCCGCCTGCGCCGTCGGCCAGGGCGACGCGGTCCTGCTGCGCGAACGGCCCGGGGACGCGGGCTCCTCCGAGGACAGCACGGGCAGCGCCGAGCCCGCGACCGTGCTCGTGGACACCGGACCCAACCCCGATGCCCTGCGCTCATGCCTCGACCGACTGCACGTCACCCGCATCGATCTGCTCGTCCTCACGCATCCCCACGCCGACCACGTGGGCGGGATCGACGCCCTCACGGGGGAGCGGACACCGAGGGCGCAGTGGGTGTGCCCTCTGCCCGAGGCGACGGCGAAGACGGTCCCCGACGTGCCGATCACCGCCGTCACCACCGGAACGGCCCAGGCAGAGGGCACCCTGGGCCTCGACGTCCTGTGGCCGCCGTCGGCCGACGGCGCCCGCCAGGCATCCCATCTCGAGACCGGGGGCGAGGGGGACGACTTCAACGACTGCTCGGTCGTCGTGCGCGCCACGTGGCCGGACGGCGTGAGCTACGTGGGACTCGGGGACCTCGAGCCCGTCGGCCAAGCGCGCCTGCTCGCCGCACGGCCCGCCCCGGCGACCATCGTGAAGACCGCCCATCACGGCTCCAAGCGACAGACCACCGGGCTCTACGACGCCCTGTCACCCCAGCTCATGCTGTTCACCGTGGGCAAGGACAACACCTTCGGCCATCCCTCGCCGCAGACCCTCTCGATCGCCGAGAGACTCGGGGCGCGCTCCGCCCGCACGGACGTCGACGGCACCGTCCTGCTCCCCGCCGAGGACCCGCTGAGCCCCCGGGCCGTCGGCCCGGCCGGATAGGATCGAGCGGGCCTCCCGGCCCGCGCCCGGAGCGGCTCCCCGCGCATCCGTCGCGGCGTGTCCGCCGCCTCCAGCGCCCCCGAAGCCACCCACCATCCGACCCGCCGACCCCGAAGGAGCTGCCGATGGCCGACGTCGCCTGGCACAGCGTCGACCTCGCGCCCGTGGTGCTCGTCCACGGGACGGAGCCGCTGATCGCCGCGCGCGCCCTCGAGCGGCTGAAGGCCCTCGCGCGCGAGAGGGATCCGGAGGTCGCGATCCACGAGATCGGCGGCGAGAGTGCCGTCGCCGGCGCACTCGCCCAGGTCACGAGCCCGTCCCTGTTCGGCGAGGGCCGTTTCGTCCTCGTGCCCGACCTGCAGTCCGCGCCCGAGTCGCTCGTCAACGAGGTCAGCAGCTACATCCGGTCCCCGGAGGACGACGTCACCCTGGTGCTCGTCCACCGCGGCGGGAACCGCGGCAAGAAGCTCCTGGACGCCCTGAAGAAGGCCGGGGTCCAGCGCGTCGCGGCCGATCCGCTCAAGCGCGCCGGCGACAAGCAGACCTTCGTCACCGCCGAGTTCACCCGCGCCGGACGCCGCATCCAGCCCGACGCCGCGGCCGCGCTCGTCGACGCCTTCGGCACCGACCTCTCGGAGCTCGCCGCCATCAGCCGTCAGCTCATCGAGGACACCACCCCGGAGGGCGGCGAGCAGGCGGCGCCCGTCACCCTCGAGCACGTGCGCGGGGTGACGGCCGGGCGCGTGGAGACCACAGCCTTCGCCGTCGCCGATGCCACCATCGCCGGACGCGAGGCCGAGGCCCTCGTGCTGCTGCAGCAGGCCCGCCTGGCCGGCGCGGACCCGGTGCCGCTCGTGGCCGCGATGGCCTCGAAGATGCGCGGCCTCACGAAGGTCTCCACGCCCGGCGCCTCCGCACGCAGCCTCGGCATGCCCGAGTGGATGGTCAAGAACCTCTCCCGCGACGCGCGCGGGTGGAGCGACCGCTCGCTCGCCCGCGCACTGAACGCCGTCGCCCAGGCGGATCACGAGGTCAAGGGCGCGGGCCGGGACCCGCAGTGGTCCGTGCAGCGCATGATCATCGAGATCTCGCGCGCCCGACGCACCCGCTGACCCCGCCCCGCATGCACGAGGGCCCCGCACCGAACGGTGCGGGGCCCTCGTGGAAGGCGTGGAGCCGTCTCAGGCGGCGACGCCGGCGACGAGCTTCGCGAGACCGGACTTGCGGTTCGCGGCCTGGTTCTTGTGGATGACACCCTTCGAGGCGGCCTTGTCGAGCTTGCGCCCGGCGACCTGCAGGGCCGACTGCGCGGCATCCGCGTCGCCCGCGGCGACGGCGGTGCGCACCTTGCGCACGTAGGTCTTCAGCTCGCTCTTGTACGCACGGTTGCGCAGACGGGCCTTCTCGTTGGTCTTGTTGCGCTTGATCTGCGACTTGATGTTTGCCACGGGACTCTTCTCTTGCTCTGGGATGTGGTGGAACGTCCGCAGCTGCAGAGGAACGGCCACGACGGGGACGGGCGGTGGGGATCGCCTGGAGACGTCGGTGCCGGGTCGCTGCCGCGGTCACGCACCCGAGACGCTCACTCCGATCGGCCCTGACACGGCGGGCGACCGGGTGTGCGCACACCGGGCGGTATGTCACACATACAGCAGACGAGGTTACCAGCAGCCGGCCCGGAATCCCGCGACCATGTGACGTGTCGCGCCCAGGTCGCGCAGGGCCCTCGGTCAGGCAGACCAGCCGTGCACCCGGCGGGCCTCGGCGACGACCGCGTCGAACCGCTCGCGGTCCACGCGCGCGCCCTCCCGGCGCACCGCGGAGGCGGGGATCCTCAGGAGACGGTCCACCCTCACCTCGGAGGGGCGGTGCTGGGAGTCCCACGACCCGGTGCCGATGTCGACCCAGGTCGCGCCGCGGGTGTCGGTGTGGGTGCCCTGTCCGCGATCGCGCGAGGTGAGCATGAGGGCGACGACCGCCTGCCCCGAGCCGTCGGCGCCGCCCACCGACGCGTCCTCGAGGGCGAGGACGAGCGCGGGGCGGTCCTTGCCCTGATGGACGTCCTCCTCGAAATGGACCCACGCCCAGACGATCTCGCCGGGATCGGCGTCCCCGTCGGCGCTCGGCGCATAGGTGATGGCCGGGGCGGGGGAGGAGGAGCGGTCGCGCAGCACCGCGTGCTCGCCGGTGGAGCCGTCCGCCCGATCGCGGCTGCGCCCGTGTGGGCTGTGCCCGCCCTCGCGGGACCCGTTCCCCTCGCCGCTGCGCAGCGCGTCCGCGGCGCTGCGTCCGAGCTCGCGCGCGGCCCGGCGCACCGTGCGGGAGCGGGCGGCGCGGGTGAGGATCGAGCCGAGTCGGGAGCCGAGGGACATGCGTGTCCTCCTGTGCGGTCGGTGCGAAGGCGTGCGGATCGCGCCCATCGTAGACAGCCTCCCGGTGGCGGACGGCGGGGAGCGCGGTCGTCGTCGCCGCCTCACGCACGACGGGGGACCCGGGTGATGTGCGCCCCCAAGCGGCCCCGCCGCCTCGCGATCAGCGCCCGCCATGAGACCATGGCTGGTGCTGCCAGCGCGCGCCCCGGGATGTGCCCGTCGGCGCCACGATGAGAGGACAGATGCCGGTGACCCCGAGGATCCCCGCCGATGCCGCGAGCGACATCCAGCCCGCCTCGACGCCCTCGGAGCGCATCCGGAACTTCTGCATCATCGCCCACATCGACCATGGCAAGTCGACGCTGGCCGACCGCATGCTCCAGCTCACCGGCGTGGTCGACGAACGGGCGATGCGCGCCCAGTACCTCGACCGGATGGACATCGAGCGCGAGCGCGGCATCACCGTGAAGAGCCAGGCCGTGCGCATGCCCTGGCAGGTCGACGGGACGAACTTCGCGCTGAACATGATCGACACCCCCGGGCACGTCGACTTCACCTACGAGGTCTCCCGCTCGCTCGCCGCCTGCGAGGGCGCGATCCTGCTGGTCGACGCCGCCCAGGGCATCGAGGCGCAGACCCTCGCGAACCTCTACCTGGCGATGGAGAACGACCTCACCATCATCCCGGTGCTCAACAAGATCGATCTCCCCGGCGCCGAGCCCGAGAAGTACGCGGCCGAGATCGGCCAGCTCGTCGGCGTCGATCCCGACGAGGTGCTGCGCGTCTCGGGGAAGACCGGGGTGGGCGTGCCCGAGCTGCTCGACCACGTGGTGCGCACCCTGCCCGCCCCGACGGGCGACGCCGACGGCCCCTGCCGCGCGATGATCTTCGACTCCGTGTACGACACCTACCGGGGCGTCGTCACCTACGTGCGCGTCTTCGACGGCCGGCTCTCGGCCCGCGAGCGCATCGAGATGCTCTCCACGCGCGCCGAGCACGACCTGCTCGAGCTCGGTGTGATCTCCCCGGAGCCGATCCCCACCAAGGGCCTGGGCCCGGGCGAGGTCGGCTACCTCATCACCGGCGTGAAGGACGTGCGCCAGTCGAAGGTCGGCGACACCGTCACCTCCGCGCGCCGCGGCGCCACCGAGCCCCTCGCGGGCTATTCGGATCCCAAGCCGATGGTGTTCTCGGGCCTGTTCCCGATCGACGGCTCGGACTACCCCAACCTGCGCGACGCGCTGGACAAGCTCAAGCTCAACGACGCGGCCCTGAACTACGAGCCGGAGACGTCCACGGCCCTGGGCTTCGGCTTCCGCGTGGGCTTCCTGGGGCTGCTGCACCTCGAGATCATCCGCGAGCGCCTCGAGCGCGAGTTCGACCTCGACCTCATCGCCACCGCTCCGAGCGTGATCTACCACGTGACCATGGAGGACGGCACCGAGGTCGACGTGCTCAACCCCTCGGACTTCCCCGAGGGCAAGGTGCGCGAGATCCGCGAACCGATCACGCGGGCCACGCTGCTGGCCCCGAGCGAGTTCATCGGCGCGATCATGGACCTGTGCCAGTCCAAGCGCGGCAGCCTGCTGGGCATGGACTACCTCTCGGAGGATCGCGTCGAGCTGCGCTACACGCTGCCGCTCGCGGAGATCGTCTTCGACTTCTTCGACCAGCTGAAGTCCCGCACCAAGGGCTACGCCTCCCTCGACTACGACGTCGAGGGGGAGCAGGCGGCCGACCTCGTGAAAGTCGACATGCTGCTGCAGGGCGAGCCGGTCGACGCCTTCAGCGCCGTCGTGCACCGCGAGCAGGCCTACCACTACGGCGTCGAGATGGCCGGCAAGCTCAAGAACCTCATCCCTCGCCAGCAGTTCGAGGTGCCGATCCAGGCCGCCATCGGCTCCCGCATCATCGCCCGCGAGAACATCCGTGCCATGCGCAAGGACGTGCTGTCCAAGTGCTACGGCGGCGACATCTCGCGCAAGCGCAAGCTGCTGGAGAAGCAGAAGGAGGGCAAGAAGCGCATGAAGAACATCGGCTCCGTCGAGGTGCCGCAGGAGGCCTTTATCGCCGCGCTCTCCTCGGACGGCGGCGGCGACAGCGGCAGCAAGGACGCGAAGAAGAAGTGAGCGCGGTCTCCGCTGTCCCTTCATCGGTTTCCACGCCGTACGGCGTCGGAGACCTCTCGGTCTACATCCACGTGCCGTTCTGCGCGGTGCGCTGCGGATACTGCGACTTCAACACCTACACCGCGACCGAGCTGGGCGGCGGCGGGTCCCAGCGCGAGTACCCCGCCAACGCCATGCGCGAGATGGATCTGACCCTCGCGGACGACGCGGCCCACGGCATCGACTACGACCGGGTCTCCACGGTGTTCTTCGGCGGCGGCACGCCCACCCTGCTGCCCGCCGACGATCTCGTCGCGATGCTCTCCCATCTGCGCTCCCTCGTGCCCTTCGCGCCGGACGTCGAGGTCACGACCGAGGCGAACCCGGACTCGGTCACGCCCGAGTCGCTGCGCACCCTCGTCGAGGGCGGCATCACCCGTGTCTCCTTCGGCATGCAGTCCGCGGTGCGCAGCGTGCTCGCGACGCTCGACCGCACGCATGATCCCGAGCGGGTCCCGCAGGCCGTCGCCTGGGCGAAGGAGGCGGGGCTCTCGGTGAGCCTCGATCTGATCTACGGGACGCCGGGGGAGACCGTCGCCGACGTCGAGACGTCGGTGCGCGCGGCCCTGGCCTGCGACGTCGACCATCTCTCCGCCTACTCGCTGATCATCGAGGGGAACACGGCGATGGCCCGTCGGCTGCGCCACGGCGAGATCTCCGAGCCCGATCCTGACGACATGGCCGACAAGTACGAGCTCATCGACGACCTCACCAGGGCGCACGGTCTGCAGTGGTACGAGGTCTCGAACTT
The DNA here is from genome assembly GCF_042794925.1 of Brachybacterium sp. NPDC056505. Classification (NCBI taxonomy): domain Bacteria; kingdom Bacillati; phylum Actinomycetota; class Actinomycetes; order Micrococcales; family Dermabacteraceae; genus Brachybacterium; species Brachybacterium sp. NPDC056505. Next base: position 219,165 of record NZ_JBHTSV010000003.1, on the reverse strand, counting down.
CGCGCGCACCACCGCCGAGCGCTGCCGGCACAACCTCGCCTACTGGCGCGGTGCGGACTGGTGGGGGATCGGCCCCGGTGCGCACCGGCATCGCCGCGGCATGCGGGCCTGGAACGTGAAGCACCCCAGCCGCTACGCGGGGCTCCTGGCCCAGGGTGTCCTTCCCGTCCAGGAGTCCGAGCAGCTGAGCGAGCAGGATCGCCTCCTGGAGCGGATCATGCTCGAGCTGCGCATCGCAGACGGGCTTCCCGTCCAGGAGGTCCCCGCGCAGACCCGCGGGATGCTCGCCGTCCACCGCGATCGCGGTCACCTCGATCCGGACGCCCTCGTCGAGGGCCGGGCGGTGCTCACGCGCGAGGGCCGCCTGCTGGCCGACGCCGTCATCCGCGACCTCGTGCCCTGACGTCAAGGGCCTCCGGCGCCGCGTCCTCCGGGTGGATGCACGGGATCCCGTGCGCGGGCGCAGGGCCGGTGCCAGACTGCTGGCATGACCGCGCGCACCGGAAAGCCGAAGACCGTCGACGAGTACTTCGCCGGGCTGGACGGCCCCGCCCTCGAGCTCGCCCAGCAGCTGCGCGAGCTCGCGCGCGAGGTCGTCCCCGAGGCGAGCGAGCAGCTGAAGTGGGGCAACATCGCCTGGGTGCATCCGCAGGGCATGATCCTGTTCGTGGTCAGCACCCACGCGAAGCACGCGAACGCGGCCTTCACGCCCAGCACCCGCGAGGCCTTCGATGCGCAGCTGGAGGACTTCGAGACCGGCAAGGGCACCGTGAAGCTCCCGTACGGGCGGCCGGCCCCGGTTGACCTGCTGCGCGAGATGATGCGTCATCGTCTCCGTGAGTACGAGGTGGACGGCGTCACCTGGAGGTAGGGGACGCCGGCACCGGCATCGTGCGGATGACGGGAGGGCCCGGGATCATCCAGATGATCCCGGGCCCTCCCGTCGTCCGATACGGCGACCGCTCGCGCGGTTACCGGCTCACTTCACGAGGCGGATGTTCATGGGGTAGTTCCACCACTGGCGGTCGTTCGCCTTCACGGCGCCCATGATCGCGAAGATGATGTGCAGGACCGCGGGGACGGCGACCACCACGAAGAGGAACGAGAGGATCCCCAGGGAGATCAGGGCGAGGATCCCGCACACGATCGTCAGCACGATCTCCGCGATGACCACGGCGATCGCCGCATTGAGCGCCTCGGCCGCGTTGAAGCGGATGAAGCGGTTGCGGTCCTTGAAGACCAGGAAGATGATCAGCGGCCCGAGCCAGCCGAGCGTGCCGAAGCTGACGATGTACCCGATCACCACGGCGAGCTGCGCGAGCATCGACCACAGCTTCACGTCGGACTCGGCCGTGGGCTGCCCGGTGAGCGGCCCCGGGTACACGCCCTTGATGTGCGGAGGGGGAGTGTTCGACCAGTCGCCCGCGGGGGTCGGGCCCGGGATCTGCTGGTAGGCGCCCTGCTGCCCACTCGCACCCTGCGGGTATCCGGTGTTCTGCGCGTACCCGGAGTTCTCCTGGTATCCGCCCTGCCCATCGGCGGGGTTCGGGTGAGCCGCGCCCTGGGGGCCGGCCTGCCCGGAGCTCTGCGCGGGCCCGCCGTGGCCGTAGCCGTAGCCGCTCTGCTCACCGTTCGGAGCCGCGCCCGCGGCGGACGACTGCGTCGCTTCGCCCGCGCCGTAGGGAGACGCCTGCCCAGAGGGGGAGGCCTGCCCGTACGGAGTGGCCTGCCCGTACGGAGAGGCCTGCCCGTAGGGCGACGCCTGGCCGTACGCCGAGGACTCGTCGGACGCCGTCGCCGGATCCGGAGCCGGTCCCCAGGTCGGGTCCGATGCCTGTCCGTCGTCCGCCGGACGCGGAGCGGAGAACTCGTTCTCCACGGCGTAGGCCCCGCCCTCGTCGGCGGACGTGCCGTCCGCGGCGCCCGCCGAGGGCGCACCGTCCGCGGCGATGCTCTCTGCGGTCGCACCGCCGCCGGGCGCATCCGCCCCCTCGGCGCCGGGGGCGCCCTCGGGTGCGGCGTCGGCCTGTGGGCGGCCGGCAGTCCACGCGCTCTCGTCCGTGCCCTCCTGCGTCGGCCGATACGGGTCGACGGGTCCGTTGTTCTCGCTCATGGGATCGCTCCTCGTCCGGTTCGATCGCTCCGCAGCGCGGTCGCGCAGGCCGAGCGGGTTCACGTGCGCCACGAGCCTATCGGGCGGATCACGACCGCGCGCGGGGGAGTTCCGCGGCGTCCCCCGGGGGAAAGCCCCCGATCGCCGGGCTCAGGACTCGGTGGTCACCCAGTCGATGAGCTCCTCGATGCGTCCGGAGAGGGTCGGCTCGACGTCGGCGTAGGAGCGGACCGTCGAGAGGATCCGCTGCCAGCCCTCGGCGATGTCGGCCTGCTCGGCGTGCGGCCAGCCGAGCGCCCGCAGCGTCCCCACCTTGATGTCGGTGCCGCGGGGCACGTGGGGCCATGCCTGGAGTCCGACGCGCGCGGGGCGCACGGCCTGCCAGACGTCGACGTACGGGTGGCCCAGGATCAGCACGTTCCCGCGCGCCCCGGGAAGACGCATGGTCTCCTCGGCCAGACGCGTCTCCTTCGAGCCCTTGACGAGGTGGTCGACGAGCACGCCCAGGCGCCGGCCCGGGCCGGGGGCGAAGTCGCGCACGCGTTCGGCGAGGTTGTCGGCCCCGTCGAGCATCTCGACGACCACGCCCTCGATGCGCAGGTCGTGGCCCCACACCTTCTGCACCAGCTCGGCGTCGTGCTTGCCCTCGACCCAGATCCGCGAGGCGCGGGCCGTGCGGGCCTTCGCGCCCTGCACGTAGACGGAGCCGGAGGCCGAGCGCTGCCGGGCAGGGGCGGCGGCCGCGGCGCGCTGCGGCGGGACCAGGCGCACAGGTCTGCCGTCGATCATGAAGCCGGGGCCCATCGGGAAGCCGCGGCGCCGGCCGCGTCCGTCCTCGAGCTCGACGACGAGCTCGCCGGCGATCTTCTCGAGGCGCACGATCGCACCGGTGAAGCCCGAGGACGCCTCCTCGACGACGAGATCCCGCTGCGCGGGGACATCGGCGGCCTGCGGGGCGCGGCGGTGGTGGGAGGGCGCGGGCGAGGAGAGGACGTCCTGGCCGTAGCGGTCGGGGAAGGATCGCGGTGACACGGCCGACACCGTACACCGGTGGCGAACGCCTCTCGTGGAGCGGCGTCGGTGACGCGTAGGATTGGCACTCGGAAGCGAACAGTGCCAGCGCATGGGAGGTGAGCACGTGGAGGAGCGCAGGCTGCAGATCCTGGGCGCGATCGTCGAGGACTACGTCGCCACCCGCGAGCCCGTGGGCTCGAAATCCCTGCTGGACCGCCACGATCTGGGGGTCTCGGCGGCGACGGTCCGCAACGACATGTCGCTGCTCGAGGAGGAGGGGCTGATCACCCAGCCCCACACCTCGGCCGGTCGCGTGCCCACCGACAAGGGCTACCGCGCCTTCGTCGACCACGTCGCCGCGATCAAGCCGCTGTCCTCGCCGGAGAAGCGGGCGATCCGCTCCTTCCTCGACGACGCCGGCGATCTCGACGAGCTGCTGACGCGCACCGTCCGTCTGCTCGCCCAGCTCACCCACCAGGTCGCCCTCGTGCAGTACCCGGCGGTGCGGCAGGCCCGGGTGCGCCACGTCGAGCTCGTGAAGGTGGCCGACGCGCTCCTGCTCGTCGTCCTCATCACCGAGTCCGGTCAGGTCGACCAGCGCACCATCCCGCTCCTCGCGGGACGCTCCTCCGAGTTCGACACGGACTTCTACGCGGACCTGCGCGCGCGCATGAACCAGGCGGTCGTCGGCCGCGAGGTCACCGATCTCCACGGGCCGCTCGCCGAGCTCGTCGGCCGCAGCCCTGCCGCGGTGCAGGAGGCGTGCCGCGAGGTCGTCGACGCCCTGCTGGGGCTCGCCGACAGCCGCACCGAGGACCGCATCATCATGGCCGGCGCCGCGAACCTCGCGCGCTCGGCCGGGGACTTCACCACCCAGGTCGAGCCCCTCCTGGACGTGCTCGAGGAGCAGCTCGTGCTGCTGCGCCTGCTGGGCTCGATGCGCGCAGAGCCCGGAGCCGTCGAGGTCCGCATCGGCCAGGAGATCCCCGAGCACGCGCTCACCCAGGCGTCCCTCGTGGGCGCCGGGTACCGTGACGGCTCGCACCTGGCGATCCTGGGCCCCACCAGGATGGACTACGTGACCGGCATCTCGACCGTCCAGGCCCTCGCGCGCTACGTCTCCCGCTTCCTGGGTTGATGCTCGTCCCCGAGATGAGGCACCCGACGCTTCCGCCCGCGCCCCACCGAACCACCGCCACAGCAAGGACCCCTTCGTGAACGACGACTACTACGAGCTGCTCGGCGTCAGCCGCGAGGCCTCGACCGACGAGATCAAGAAGGCCTACCGCAAGCTCGCCCGCACCCTGCACCCGGACGTCAACCCCGACCCCGAGGCGCAGGAGAAGTTCAAGCGGGTCTCCCAGGCCTACGAGACCCTCTCGAACCCCGACCGCCGTCGCCAGTACGACATGGGCGGCGGCCCCGGCATGGGCGGGTTCCCCGGCGGGGCGTCCTTCGACTTCTCGGACATCTTCGACATGTTCGCCGGCGCCTCGGGCATGCGCGGCCGCGGACAGGGCCCCACCCCGCGCCAGCGCCGCGGAGGCGACGTGCTGCGGCGCACCGAGGTGAGCCTGCGCGACGTCGTCTTCGGCACCGAGCAGGACGTCACCTTCCGCACCGCCGTCACCTGCGACCGCTGCCAGGGCTCCTGCTGCGAGCCCGGCACGAGCCCCACCCGCTGCACCAACTGCAGCGGCAGCGGCCATGTCCAGCGCGTCGCCCAGTCGCTGCTCGGCCAGATGGTGACGATGGCGCCCTGCCCCGTCTGCGGCGGCCACGGCGACGTCATCGAATCCCCCTGCACCCAGTGCTCCGGCCACGGTCGCACCCCCAGCGAGCGCACGGTGACCGTGCGCATCCCGGCGGGCGTCGAGGACGGCACCCGCATCCAGCTGCGCGGTGAGGGAGAGGTCGGGGAGGCCGGCGGCCCCGCGGGCGACCTCTTCGTGGAGCTCTCCGTCGCTGAGCACGACGTCTTCGTGCGCGAGGGCTCGGACCTGGTCACCCGTCTGCGGATCCCGATGACCGCCGCCGCGCTCGGCGCGAGCATCCCCCTGGAGACCTTCGACGGCGAGCGCACCGTGGAGATCCAGGCGGGCAGCCAGCCCGACGAGGAGATCGTCCTCAAGGGCCTCGGCGTCACCCCGCTGCGCCGCAGCACCCGCGGCGACATCCGCGTCGAGCTCGACGTGCAGATCCCCACCCGGCTCGACGACGAGCAGCGCGAGCTGCTCGAGAAGCTCGCGAGCGTCCGCGACGAGGAGAAGCCCGCCGCCACGTCCGGCCGGCGCGGATCCCACGGCGTGTTCGGCAAGCTGCGCGATCGCCTCCGCGAGCGCTGAGACCCGATCCGCCGAGGAGCCACGCCGTGCCCGACACCCCCGCCGCCTTCCTGGTGCTCGACGACGCCCTCGCCGCGCTCGGCGAGGGCTCGATGTACGACCTCGCGGGCGAGGAGGGCAGGCATGCGGCGAAGGTCGCGCGCATCCGCGCGGGGGAGCGGATCCTGCTGAGCGATGCGGCCGGCCGTCAGGCCCGCGCCGAGGTGACCGAGGCGCGCAAGGAGGAGCTGTCCCTGCGTCTGCTCGAGGCGCCCTCGGATCCGGTGACCCGCGCACCGCGCCTCTCCCTCGTGCAGGCGCTGGCCACCGGCGGACGCGACGAGCAGGCGATCGAGTCGGCGACCGAGCTGGGCGTGGACCGGGTGACGCCCTGGATCGCGCACCGCTCGGTGTCCGTCTGGAAGGGCGAGAAGCTGCGGAAGGGCCATGCCCGCTGGGAGAACACTGTGCGTGCGGCCGTCAAGCAGTGCCGTCGGCGCGGGATCCCCGTGGTCGACGAGGCGCGCACGAGCGCCCAGCTCGTCGAGGATCTGCGTGCGCGCTCCGCGGCGGGCGCCCTGCTCCTCGTGCTGCACGAGCAGGAGTCGGTGGGGCTCATGGGACTCGCCGAGGAGCTGCGGGCCCTCCGGTCCGACGAGGTGCCTGCCGCTGTGCCCGAGATCGTGGTCGTCGTCGGCCCCGAGGGCGGCATCTCCCCGGAGGAGCTCGCGCAGTTGAAGGAGGCCGGGGCGCGATCCGTGCTGCTGGGCCCCGAGGTGCTGCGCTCCTCGACCGCAGGCCCCGCGGCCCTCTCCGTGATCAGCGCACTCATCGGCCGCTGGGGCTGAGAGCGGCCCTCTGAGCGGGCTCGATGTGTGGCCCGACCCCGGGGCACGCACCGAATGTCCTTGTGTGCTGGGTCACGCCATGGAAGCCTAGCGACCCATGTCGCTGCGCGCCGCTCCGTCCCTCCCCTCCTCGATGATCCGGCGCACCGTGATCCCACCGGGCGTCCCGCTGTCGACGGGATCGGGGACCGACGGCGGAGCGGCGGCCGGGATGCTCGGCGGATGATTCGCGCCGAGCACCTCGTCAAGGAGTTCTCCCGGCCCGCGCGCGTCGAGGGGCCCCTGTCCTCCGTGCGCTCGCTGTTCAGCACGCGCCGCGTCCTCACCCGCGCGGTCGACGACATCTCGCTGCGGATCGACGACGGCGAGATCGTCGGCTATCTCGGCCCCAACGGAGCCGGCAAGTCCACCACCATCAAGATGCTCACCGGCATCCTCGTGCCCACCTCCGGGCACGTCGAGGTGGAGGGGATCGTGCCCTGGAAGGACCGGCGTGCGAACGCACGCAACATCGGCGCCGTCTTCGGCCAGCGCACCCAGCTGTGGACCGACCTGCCCCTGCGGGACTCCTTCGAACTGATCTCCCGGCTCTACGGACTGGGACGCGAGGACTACCGCCGAGCCCTCGACGAGTTCGTCGACCTGCTGGACATGGGGTCCTTCATGGACACCTCGGTGCGCTCGCTCTCCCTCGGCCAGAGGATGCGCGGCGACATCGTCGCGGCGATGCTCTACCGTCCGCCCGTGCTGTACCTCGACGAGCCCACTGTCGGGCTCGACGTGGTCGCCAAGGTGCGCATCCGCGAGTTCATCGCCCAGCGCAACCGGGACGCCGGCACCACAGTGCTGCTGACCACGCACGACATCGCCGACATCGAGCAGCTCGCGCACCGGGTGGTGATCATCGATGAGGGGCGGATCCTCTACGACGGCACGCTCGCCCAGCTCCGTCGGGAGTACGCGCCCTACCGCGAGATCGTCGTGCGCACGCGCGAGGAGCCGACGCTCGCGCACGTCGGCGACATCGAGCGCACGACCACCCGGCCCGACGGCGACGACCACCTCACTGCCTTCCGCTTCGACCCGGAGCGGATCCCCGCCCCGGCAGCGATCAGCAGGCTCTCCGACGCGCTCGAGGTCCTCGACATCACCTCCCGCGAGCCGGGCGTCGAGGACGTGATCCGCCGGATCTACCTCAGCGGGAGCGTCGGACGGAGCGGCCGATGACATCCGGCGCGCAGACCATCCCTGCGCAGGACACGCCCCTCGGGGGCAGCTCCTTGCCACTGCCTCTCGCGGCGCGCGCGCTCGCTGCCGCCTGCGGGCAGTCCTGGCGCTCGCAGTTCGTGTTCCGGGCCTCCATGTGGAGCGGCATCGTCGGGGCCGTTCTGCAGGTGATCCTCGTGCACCTGGTGTGGACCGCGGTCTACGGCAGCCGGGAGAGCGTCGCCGGGGTCGACCAGTCCGTCGCGATCACCTATGCCGTCCTCGGCGTGCTCGCCACTCTCGTCTTCCAGCCCTTCGTCTTCGACACCCTATACGGCAGGCTGCGCACCGGCGCGATCGCTTTCGACGTGATGCGGCCGGTCTCCGCGGTGCCCATGGCTCTGGCCCAGCAGCTCGGCTCGAGCCTCGCGCAGCTGCCCGCCGCCGGCTGCGCGCTCGTCGTCGGACTCGCCCTCGGCGCCGTGGATCCTCCGCCCACGCTCGCCTCGGGCGTCGCCTTCGCGGTCTCGATCACGCTGGGCCTCGTGATCGCCCAGATCATGAACTTCACCGTGGGCCTCGTCGGCTTCTGGACGCTCGAGGTCGGGGGCGCATTCCTCGTCTACCGCATGCTCGCCCAGTTCAGCTCCGGAGCGCTGATACCGCTGTGGTTCATGCCGGGCGCCCTGCGCGCGGTGCTCGGCTGGCTGCCGTTCTCCGCGCAGATCTTCGTGCCGATCTCCCTCTACGTGGACCCCGACCCCGGGTGGCACACCGTCAGCGCGATCGGCGGCCAGCTGCTGTGGATCGGACTGCTGATCGTGCTGGCGGCGCTCGTCTGGCGCCGCGCGATCCGACGGTTGGTGATCTTCGGTGGCTGAGACGCACGGAACCTCGGAACCCGCCGGGCCGACAGGGGCCGCGCGTCGGGCCGAGACCCTCGCGAGACCCGTCCCCGCCTGGCGCACGTACACGATCCTGGTGCGCGCGACCTGGCGCAGCATGCGCGTGCACCGCGTGAACCTCGCGATGACGTTCCTGGGCAGCGCGGCGCTGCAGGGCACGCAGCTCGCCTTCATCGGCGTGCTGCTGAACGCATTCGGCGCCATCGCCGGCTGGAGCGTGGGGGAGGTCGCTCTCCTCTACGGGCTGCGTCTGACCGCGCACGGTGTCTGCACGATCAACTTCGGCCAGCACCGCGGGAGCGCCCAGGCGATCCGCGACGGCATCTGGGACCGCTTCCTGCTGCGGCCCGCGCCGCCGCTCATGCAGCTGCTCACCCGAATGTTCAACCCGGGCACGATCGGCGACCTGGTGCTGGGCCTCGCGATCCTCGTGACCGCCGCCGGGATGGTCGACGTCGCCTGGACGCCGGGCCGCATCGTCTACCTCGCCCTCGCCGCGATAGGCGGCGGCCTCGTGGAGGCGGGCATGCAGATCGCGATCTCGGGACTCGACTTCCGCTGGGGGCCGATCACTCGCGTCAAGGACACGATCGACCGCATCCTCACGGACTTCGGCGCCTACCCGATGAGCATCTTCGGGGTCGTCGGCGGCTGGCTGCTGACGGCGCTGATCCCGCTCGCGTTCATGGCGTACCTACCGATCACCGTGGTGCTCGGACGGGCCGACGAGGCGGTGGTCCCGTCGGCGGTCGCCGTGCTCTCGCCGCTCGCGGGGCCCGTGCTGCTGGTGGCGGGCGTGCTCTGCTTCCGCCTCATGTCCCGCTGGTACACGAGCCCCGGGAACTGAGGCCCTCCGCCGACCGGGTCCCCGCCCGCGCCCGGACACAGGCGGGCCCGGGACCCCTCGGGGATCCCGGGCCCGCCCGGTGGTCGATGCCGCTGCTCGCGGCTGCGCGCATTCCTGCGCGCGCCCTGCGGTTCAGGCGGCCGGCTGCAGCGCCTTCTCCTCGAGGGAGGCGAGGTCCGCGGCCAGACGCGCCACCTTCTCCTCGCCGACGAACAGCTCGCCCTCGAGCGAGAGGTCCTCGCGGAAGCCGAGCCCGAGCGTGTCGACGACGTCGGCGCCGACGCGGGTCATCAGGGTCTCCAGGAGGGGGAGCACCTCGTTCGCGGCGTTCCACCCGTAGCCGATGAGCAGAAGCGGCAGGCCGCTCCACTCGCCGTAGAGGAAGTCGACGGCGTTCTTGAGGGCGCCGGGGTACGAGCCGTTGTACTGGGGGGTGAGAATCACGGCGGCATCGAGGGCGGCGATGCGCTCGCCCCAGGTCCGGCCGTGGTCGGTGGTCTTGTCGGCCCCGGACTTCGGGGACTGCGGCTCGTCGAAGGCGGGCAGCGCGACCTCGCGCAGATCGATCAGGTCCACCTCGAAGCGGTCGTCGACCGCATCGGCGACCCAGCGCGCCACGTGGTCGGCGACGCGGTTCGGGCGGGCGCTGGAGAGGATGATTCCGAGCTTGGGCATTCCGGGGACCTCACGAAAATAGTTGACAACTGAACCAGTCGGGGCCAGTCAACTCCTTGGCACCCTCGAAAGCCAGGATCATGAACCAGCTGTGGTCGACCCCACGCGCACGCCCCGTCGGCCCGCGGCCCGTAGAATCGAGACCATGATGAGCACCGAGCCCGCCAGCGCCCCGACGCCCGGCTCCGCGGCCGCGATCCGCGTCGACCCCGAGTGCGTCTTCTGCAGGATCATCGCGGGGGAGATCCCCTCCGAGCGCGTCCACGAGGACGAGTCGGTGATCGCCTTCAAGGACCTCTCGCCGAAGGCGCCCGTCCACGTCCTCGTCGTGCCGCGCACCCACCTGCGCGACGTCCGCGAGCTCGCGGACGAGCCGTCCCTGCTGGCCCACGTGGCCTCCGTGGCCGGCGACCTCGCCGCCGAGCTCGCGGACGGCGACTTCCGCCTCGTCTTCAACACCGGCGCACAGGCCGGCCAGACCGTCTTCCACGTGCACGCGCACGTGCTCGCGGGCGGAGAGCTCGCAGAAGGAGAGATGTGAGCGACCCCGCCACTCCCGCACCGGGCCCCGAGCCCGCCCTCACCGAGAGGCACCTCTCGATCCCCGACCACCTCAGCCCCCTGCAGGTGCTCGGCGAGTCCGACAGCGCCCTGGACGCCCTCGAGGGGGCGGTCCCCGAGGCGGACATCGTCGTGCGCGGTCACCGGGTCACACTGCGCGGCACCGCCGACGCCGTGCGCCGCGGCGAGCACATCGTGCGCTCGCTCATCCAGATCGCGCAGCAGGGCCAGACCGTCACCCCCGAGGCCGTCGGCCGCGCGGCCGCCCTCTACGGCGACGAGCGCGCCGCGGGCGAGCGCATCGACACCGTCCTCTCGCAGGCCGTGCTCTCCTCGCGGGGGCGCACGATCCGCCCCAAGACCCTCGGCCAGAAGCAGTACATCGACGCCGTCGAGAACTCGACCGTGACCTTCGGCATCGGCCCCGCCGGCACCGGCAAGACCTACCTCGCCGTCGCCGTCGCGGTGCGCATGCTGCTGACCAAGCAGGTCGACCGCATCATCCTCACCCGGCCCGCGGTCGAGGCGGGGGAGCGGCTCGGATTCCTCCCGGGCGGCCTCAACGAGAAGATCGATCCCTACCTGCGCCCCCTCTACGACGCGCTGCACGACATGCTCGACCCCGAGTCGATCCCGCGCCTGATGGGCGCCGGCACCATCGAGGTGGCGCCGCTGGCGTACATGCGCGGGCGCACCCTGAACGACGCCTTCATCATCCTCGACGAGGCCCAGAACACGAGCCCCGAGCAGATGAAGATGTTCCTCACCCGCCTCGGCTTCAACTCGACGATGGTCGTCACCGGCGACGTCACCCAGGTCGACCTGCCCGGCGGCCAGCCCAGCGGGCTCAAGGTCGTCGAACAGGTCCTCCAGGGGATCGACGACATCTCCTTCTGCCGCCTCACGCCGCAGGACGTCGTGCGCCACCGGCTGGTCTCCGAGATCGTCGAGGCCTACGGCCGCTGGGAGATCGGCGGCCGCGACGCCCGCGGCGGTCCCGGCGGCACGGGAGGGCGCACGAACAGGGGCTCCTCTGGGGGCCGCGGAGGATCCGGCCAGCGCCGGCACGAGAGCAGGAGCACCGGCCGATGAGCATCGAGGTCCGCAACGAGACCACCACCCGCATCGACGAGCGGGAGTTCGTCGACCTCGCCCGCTTCGTGCTCGAGAAGATGCGGATGCACCCGCTCACCGAGCTCTCCATCCTCTTCGTGGACGAGTCGGCCATGGAGCAGCTGCACATCCAGTGGATGGACGAGCCGGGGCCCACGGACGTGCTGAGCTTCCCCATGGACGAGCTCACGCCGGGCACCGAGGACCAGGCCGCCCCCGAGGGCCTCCTCGGCGACATCGCGATCTGCCCGAGCGTCGCCGCCAAGCAGGCCGCCTCCTCCGGGCACAGCGCGGTCGAGGAGATGCTGCTGCTGGCCACGCACGGCATGCTCCATCTCATGGGCTACGACCACGCCGAGGAGGACGAGAAGAAGGTCATGTTCGACCTCCAGCGCCGGCTGCTGCTCACCTTCCTCTCCACGCGCGGCCAGGACGCCGAGTGACGGCGCTGCTCCTCGTCCTCATCCCGCTGGCCGTGCTCGGCATGGTCTGCGGCGGTCTGCTCTCCGCGGCGGACGCCGCTCTGCTGGGCACCTCCCGCGCGGCGCTCGAACGCCACCTCGAGGAGGCCGAGGCCCCCGAGCGCGTGCGCCGACGCGTGCTCCACCAGCACGAGGACGCCCCGCACACCCTCGCCGCGATCGGCCTGGGCCGCGTGATCTCCGAATCCATCATGGCCGTCGCGATCACCGCGATCGTGTTCGAGACCATGGACGGCTGGGTGCTGCCCACCCTGATCTCCGTGGCGATCGCGGTCGTCGGCTCGTTCCTCGTGGTCTCGGTGTCCCCGCGCACGGTGGGACGGCGCCGGCCCGAGCGCTTCTCGACGCTGCTCTCGGGCCTGATCGGCGTGGTGCGCAGCCTCCTCGGCCCGCTCGCGCGCCTCATGATCCATGTGGGCTCGGCCTTCACACCCGGCGGCAAGATCTCCGGCGGCCCGTACGCGACCGAGGCGGAGCTGCGCCAGTACGTGGACCGGGCCATGGAGAACGAGGAGCTCGAGGACTCCGAGCGCGACATGATCCAGGGCGTCTTCGACCTCGGCGACACGCTGGTGCGCGAGATCATGGTGCCGCGCACGGACATCGTCACGGTCACCGCGGACACGACCGCGGAGAAGGCCATGCGCCTGTTCGTCCGCTCCGGGTACTCCCGGATCCCCGTGGTCGGCGAGACCGTCGACGACCTCCAGGGCGTCCTCTACGTCAAGGACGTCATGCGCACGATCCACTCCCCGTGGGATCCCCGCCCCGAGCGGCCCGTCGCCGAGATTATGCGCGCACCGATGGTGCTGCCCGAGTTCCTCGGGGCCGACGAGGTCCTGCATGCGATGCAGACCCGTCGGGTGCACATCGCGATCCTGGTCGACGAGTACGGCGGCGTCTCCGGGATGGTCACCATCGAGGACGTCCTCGAGGAGATCGTGGGCGAGATCGCGGACGAGCACGACCGCGCCGAGCTGCGCATCGAGGACCTCGGCGAGGGCGTGTTCCGCGTCCCGGCGCGCGAGAGCATCGGGGCCGCCGGCGAGCTCTTCGGCCTGGACATCGAGGACGAGGACGTCGACACCGTGGGCGGCCTGCTCGCCAAGGCGCTCGGGCGGATCCCGATCCTCGGCGCGGAGGCCGACGCGCTGGGCCTGCACCTGGAGGCCGACCGCACCGGCGGGCGCCGCAAGCAGCTCGCGACCGTGCTCGTCAGCCGCACACCCAAGGACGAGCGCGAGGACACCCGTACCGGCGCGGTGCCCGTGATCGCCGCGCACGAGGACGAGAGCGGCGACGCCGTCTCCGAGGAGGAGCACCATGGCTGAGAGCAGCATCGGGAGCGGCGAGGCCGACGGTCCTCTCGAGCACCGGGCGGGGTTCGTCGCGCTCGTGGGCCGGCCGAACGTCGGCAAGTCGACGCTCACCAACGCCCTGGTGGGGGAGAAGGTCGCGATCACCTCCTCCAAGCCGCAGACCACGCGCCGCGCGATCCGCGGCATCCTCACCCGCGAGGACGCCCAGATCATCCTCGTGGACACCCCCGGCGTGCACCGCCCGCGCACGCTGCTGGGGGAGCGCCTGAACGACCTCGTGCGCGAGACGCTCACCGAGGTCGACGTGGTGGGCTTCTGCCTTCCCGCCGATCAGAAGATCGGCCCCGGCGACCGCTTCATCGCGGAGGACCTCGCCGAGATGCGCCAGGGCCGGCGCGGCCCGAAGGTGGTCGCGATCGTCACCAAGTGCGACCTGGTGCGACCCGAGCGGATCGCCGAGCACCTCATGGACGTCGACCAGCTGCTCGACGTCGACGCGATCGTCCCGATCAGCGCCGTCACCGGACGGCAGATCGACGACCTCGTGGGCGTGATCGCCGGCCTCCTGCCGGAGAGCCCGCAGCTGTACCCCGACGGGCAGCTCACCGAGGAGAGCGACGAGGACCGCATCGCCGAGCTCATTCGCGAGGCCGCCCTCGAGGGCGTGCGCGACGAGCTCCCGCACTCGATCGCCGTGGTGGTCGAGGAGATCGCCGAGACCGATCCCGACGGCGATCCCTTCGCCGAGGTCGCCCCCGGAGAGGGGCGCCTGGTGGTGCGGGCGAGCCTCTTCGTCGAGCGCGACAGCCAGAAGGGCATCATCATCGGCCGCGGCGGCTCGCGGCTGAGGGAGGTCGGCGCGCACGCCCGCGAGGGCATCAATGCGCTGCTGGGCCGGCGGGTCCACCTCGACCTGCGCGTCAAGGTCGCCAAGGACTGGCAGCGCGACCCCCGCCAGCTCGGGCGGCTCGGATTCTGAGACGGGGATCGGGTGCGCCGCGCCGGGTGTACGGTGTCTCACGTGCTGGGAACGATCCTCCTGCTTAGCCGCCGCGTCGAGGCCTGATACGCCGGGACCTCGCCGCGGCTGCTCCTCTGCCCACCCGGCGACCCGCATCAGCAGACGAAGGATCTTCCGTGAACACCACTGCGACCAGCACCTCTCAGCCCTCCGCCTCCGGCGCGAGCGCCCCGTCGGCCCCCGCTGATCCCCGCACCGACGCGCACACCGGCGAGGTTCCCCCGGTACCGGCCCGCGCCGCGATCGCGGACCCGTCGCTGCCCGTCGTCGGCTCCGACGGCGAGGCGCCCCAGCAGCCCTCGGGCATGCCGATCCACAAGTACCTGCCCTTCCACGAGCAGATCCGCGCGGAGCTGCCCGATCGCACCTGGCCCGACGTGCGTATCACCCGCGCCCCGCGCTGGTGCGCGGTCGACCTGCGCGACGGCAACCAGGCCCTCATCGACCCCATGAACGCCGAGCGCAAGCTGCGGATGTTCGAGCTGCTCGTGCGCATGGGCTACAAGGAGATCGAGGTCGGCTTCCCCGCCGCGAGCCAGACCGACTTCGACTTCGTGCGCACGCTCATCGAGGAGGACCGGATCCCCGAGGACGTCTCGATCCAGGTGCTTACCCAGTCCCGCGAGCACCTCATCGAGCGCACGTACGAGGCGATCGCCGGAGCGAAGCGGGCCGTCGTCCACCTGTACAACTCGACCTCGATCGTGCAGCGCGACGTGGTCTTCCGCTCCGACGAGGACGGCGTGCTCGACATCGCCGTGCAGGGCGCCCTGCTCTGCAAGAAGTACGAGGAGACGGTCCCGGACACGCAGATCACCTACCAGTACTCGCCGGAGTCCTTCACGGGCACCGAGCTCGAGTACGCCGTGCGCGTGTGCAACGCGGTCGCCGAGATCATCAAGCCCACCCCTGAGCGCAAGATGATCGTGAACCTGCCGGCGACGGTCGAGATGGCCACCCCGAACGTCTACGCCGACTCGATCGAGTGGATGAGCCGCCACCTGGAGCCCCGCGAGGCCATCGTGCTGTCCCTGCACCCCCACAACGACCGCGGCACGGGCGTCGCCGCCGCCGAGCTCGGCTACATGGCCGGGGCCGACCGCATCGAGGGCTGCCTGTTCGGCAACGGCGAGCGCACCGGCAACGTGGACCTGGTGACGCTGGGCCTGAACCTGTTCAGCCAGGGCGTGGACCCGCAGATCGACTTCAGCGACCTCGACGAGGTGCGCCGCACCGTCGAGCACTGCAACCAGATGCGCGTGCCCGAGCGCGTGCCCTACGGCGGCGACCTCGTGTTCACCGCCTTCTCCGGCTCCCACCAGGACGCCATCAACAAGGGCCTGGACCGCATGGGCGCCGACGCGGAGGCCGCCGGCAAGGACATCGACGACATCGTGTGGCGGGTGCCCTACCTGCCCATCGACCCCAAGGACATCGGCCGCTCCTACGAGGCCGTGATCCGCGTGAACTCGCAGTCCGGCAAGGGCGGCATGGCCTACCTGCTGCGCACCGAGCACGGTCTGGACCTGCCGCGCCGTCTGCAGATCGAGTTCTCCGGCATCGTCCAGAACATCACCGATTCCGAGGGCGGCGAGGTCTCCGCGGCCTCCCTGTGGGACTGCTTCACCGACGAGTACCTGCCCGCGCAGGACCCCGCCCGCACCTGGGGGCGCTTCGGCTTCCACGGTGTGCACCAGGAGTCCGCGGGCGAGGGCTCGGACCGCATCACCGTCGAGCTGCGCGTGGTCGACCACGAGGAGACCGTCGAGGGGTACGGCAACGGCCCGCTCGACGGCTTCGTCAAGGCCCTGGCCGGCCAGGGCGTGCAGCTGCGCATCCTCGACTACGCCGAGCACGCGCTGACCGAGGGCGACGACTCCCTGGCCGCCTCGTACATCGAGTGCGAGATCGGGGACCGGATCTTCTGGGGCGTCGGCATCGACGGCTCGATCACCCGCGCCTCGCTGCAGGCGATCGTCTCGGCGCTGAACCGGGCCGAGCGCGCGAAGGGCTGACCGGGCGCGGCATGGTGCCGAGGAAGGGGCCGACGGGGCATTCCCGTCGGCCCCTTCGTGCCCTCTGGAGACGGCCTTCTCGGCCCGACGCGGCCTCCACGGGCCGCTGGTGGCGAGCCGTGCCCTATACGCCATGGCTCCCCACCAACGGCCCTTCCACGACACCGCACGGCCGGCGCACGGGGCCGACCTCTGGCAGGCCGCCGCTCTCCGCGTGCCCTCCAGCTCCCGGAACCTGAGTAGGCTCGCGCCATGGCCCATGAGGTGAAGACGAAGCCCACGCAGGAGGACCCCGTCGCCTACTGCGCCGCTCTGCCGACTTCTCGGCGGCGCGACGAGGGCGCCCGTCTGCTCGACCTGTTCGGCGAGGTGACCGGGGCGACGCCCGTCATGTGGGGCCCGAGCATGATCGGCTACGGCGAGAGGGAGTACCGCGGCCGGACCTCGCACGGCACCTGGTTCCGGGTCGGCTTCAGTCCCCGGAAGGCCGCGATCTCCCTGTACGGCCTGCAGGATCACGCACGGTCGGCGCCGCTGCTCGAGACGCTCGACAAACACCGACAGGGCGCGGGCTGCGTGTACGTCAACGGCCTCACGGACGTCGACGAGGACGTGCTGCGCGAGCTCGTCGCACTCGGCTGGAGCAGCGGCACCGCGGGCTGCTGACTCGGCGCGGACCGGACCCGGCGGCCCTCAGGGACGGTCAGGCCCGCCGACGTCGTCGGCCTCGCGCTCCTGAGGGTCGAGGACCGGGAACTGCCCGGTGACGGCCTCCGGCTCGGCGATCGCCTGCACGGACAGCGCGGCGGGGTACTCGTCGACCGGGAGCGTCTCGAGCTCGCCGTCGCTCGGCGCGGGGCGGCCTTCCGCCCGGTCCGCATCGTCCGCGCCGCGGGACTGGGCGCGCCGGGCGGTGATCGTGGTTCCTGCGCTCGCGGCGACCACGAGCACCACGGCGAGCAGCCCGTAGACGGTGGGCACCTGCGCGAGCAGGACGAGCCCGGCGATCGTGGCGATCGCCGGCTCGAGGCTCAGCAGGATCCCGAACACGTGACGGGGCAGGCGCCGCAGCGCCGCGAGCTCGAGGGTGTAGGGGATGACCGAGGCGAGCAGGGCGGTGGCCACGGCGAGCAGCAGCAGCCCCGGGCGCGTGACGGCGGTGAGCGCGCCGCCCGCACCGAGCGGGAGGAGGGCGAGAGCCCCGATCGCGAGTGCGACCGCGAGGCCGCCCTGACCGGGGACGTGCCGACCCACGTGCGCGCTCGCGAGCACGTAGAACCCCCAGAACACGGCGGCGATCAGCGCGAACAGGACGCCGATGGGATCGAGCGCCCCGGCACCCGCGAGGCTCTCGAGCCCGAACATCCCGATCCCCGCCAGGGCGAGCACCACGCAGGCCAGATCGGCGACGCGGCGCGAGAGGATCGCCGAGAGCACGAGCGGGCCCAGGAACTCGATCGCGACCGCGGTGCCCAGCGGGATCCGCTCGATCGCCGCGTAGAAGCTGCCGTTCATGGCGCCCAGTGCGAGGCCGAAGGCGAGCACTGCACGCCACTGCCCGCCATTCCAGCCGCGCACGGCGGGGCGCACGAGGACCAGCAGGACGATCGCCGCGATCCCCAGGCGCAGGCACGTCACGCCCCACGAGCCGAGCGCGGGGAACAGCTGTGCGGCGAGCGCCGCCCCGAACTGCAGCGAGGTGCACGAGCCCAGGATCATGAGCACAGCGGGAGCGACGGGGGACGCGGGGGAGGGCTGCGCGGGTGCGGTCGAGGCGGCACCGGGCTGGGCGGCTGCGGTGGAGGGCGCGGACGAGGAGGTCACACATCGATTCTCCGCGCGATCACCGGCACGTGGAAGATCAGCAGCGCGAGGATTCGTGCGCGATATCGTGAAGCGTTGCTGAATGGTAGCTCGAAGGCCCTCAGGAGGTCCGATGCTCCACCTCTCCCGGCTGCGCACACTGCACGAGCTCGCGCGCCTCGGGACCGTCGGCGCGGTCGCGCGCAGCCTCGCGTACTCGCCGTCCGCGGTCTCCCAGCAGCTCGCCCAGCTCGAGAAGGAGACCGGTGCGCGCCTCACCGAGCAGATGGGCAGACGCCTGGTCCTCACCGACGCGGGACGCCTGCTCGCCGAGCACGCCGCGGTGCTCCTGGAGGGCGTCGAGCGCGCCGAGTCGGACCTCGCAGCGACCCGGCCCGTGCTCTCGGGAGTGCTGCGGGTCGCCTCCTTCCAGTCGGTCATGCTCTCGCTCATCCCTCCCGCGCTCACGGTGCTCTCCGCTGCACATCCCGACCTGCAGATCGAGGTCCACCAGCGCGAGGTCGAGCCCGCGTACGAGGGCCTGCTCGCCCATGAGTTCGACCTCGTGCTCGGCGAGGAGTATCCCGGGCTCGACGAGCCGCACAGGCCGGGCGTCCAGCGCGAGCCCCTGCTCGAGGACCCGCTCCTGCTGGCCGTCCCGTCGTCAGGGCCCTGGTGCGAACCGGCGCGGATCGAGGATCTCGCCGACGCCAGCTGGACAGCGGACCCGGAGACCGTCATGCCCGGGGTCTGGGTGCGCAACCACCTGCGCCGGCTGGGCCTCGAGCCGCGCGTTCGCTTCGAGACCATCGACCTGCTCCTGCAGGCCCATCTGGTGCGCTCGGGGCACGCGGTCGCGATCCTCCCCGGGCTCGTGGCGCGCGAGCACCTGGGACCCGCACGGCTCCTCGAGCTCGCCGGCGCGCCGCGCCGTCGGCTCCACACGGCGGTGCGCAGCGGCCGCCGCGACCATCCGGCCACACGCGCGCTGCGCACGGCCCTCGCCGAGGCCGCCGCCACGCTGGATTCCGCGGTTCCGCCGAAACTCTCTTGAGATCAAGATAAAGTGGGCTCGCATCGCACCGCACCCACGGATGGAGTCCGCCGATGACGCCCCCAGCGCCCGTCCCGCCGCACAGCTGGAGCCCCTCGCAGTACCTCGCCTTCGGCGACGAGCGCGGCCGCCCGTTCCTCGACCTCACCTCACGCATCGGCGCGCAGGACCCGGGGCTCGTCGTCGACCTCGGCGCCGGGCCGGCGACGCTCACCGTCCTGCTCGCCCGGCGCTGGCCCGGCGCGGAGGTGATCGCCGTGGACTCGAGCCCCGCGATGATCGAGCGCGCCGCGACGGTCGACGGGGTGCGCGCCGAGCTCGCGGACCTCGCCGCGTGGCGCGCGCCGCGTCCGGTCGACGTCCTGGTGACCAACGCCGCCCTGCAGTGGGTCCCGGGCCACCTCGAACTGCTGCCGCAGCTGATCGACCAGGTCGCGCCCGGGGGATGGTTCGCCATGCAGGTGCCCGGCAACTTCGACGAGCCCAGCCACGCGATCCGCCGCGAGCTCGCGTCTCAGGACCCCTTCGCCGAGCACCTCGAGGGCATCGCGAGCCCCGCGTCCCACGACGCCGCGACCTACCTGCGCGCGCTGCAGGACACCGGCTGCGAGGTCGACGCATGGGAGACCACCTACCTGCACGTCCTGCACGGCGAGGACCCGGTCTTCGAGTGGGTCAGCGGCACGGGCGCCCGGCCCACCCTGCAGGCCCTGCCGGCGGGGCTGCGCGAGCGCTTCGTCGCCGCGTTCAAGCAGCGGCTGCGCGAGGCCTACCCCGACGACGGCCAGGGGGTCGTCCTCCCGTTCCGCCGGGTCTTCGCCGTCGCGCGCAGACGGGCCTGATCCCACGCCGCCCGACGGGGCGCGGCGGGCGCCGACCGTCGGCCCCCGGCGGTAGATTCGACCCATCATGCAGAAGCTCTACCGGGACGACGCGATCGTCCTGCGCACCCACCCGCTCGGCGAGGCCGACCGCATCATCACCCTGCTGACGCGCCGGCACGGGAAAGTGCGCGCCGTCGCCAAGGGCGTGCGGCGCACGGGCAGCCGCTTCGGGGCGCGCCTGGAGCCGTTCACCCTGGTGGACCTGCAGCTGCACGCGGGACGGAACCTGCACACCGTCACCCAGGCCGTGACCATCGAGGGGTTCGCGGGCGCCATCGCCGCGGACTACTCGCGCTTCACCGCGGCCACCGCGATGCTCGAGACCACCGACCGCCTCACCGACGACGTCGTGGATCCCTCGCAGCGAGGATTCCTGCTGCTCGTGGGGGCGATGCGCACCGTCGCCGCGGGAGCGATCCCCGCCTCGCTCGTGCTCGACTCGTTCCTTCTGCGCACCCTGGCCCTCGCCGGCTGGTCGCCCGAGCTGCGCGTGTGCGCGACGTGCGGGGCCGACGGTCCCCACCACGCCTTCGACGTCTCCGCGGGCGGCCTCGTCTGCAGCGCGTGCCGCCGTCCCGGGGCCGTCGCCGTCCGTCAGGCGGCGATCGAGCACATGATCTTCCTCATGGCGGGCGACTGGGAGAACGTCCTGGACTCCGAGCAGACCACCCGCGAGGAGGCCAGCCGCCTGATCGCCGATACGATCACCTGGCACCTGGAGCGATCGGTCCGCTCCCTGGGGTACGTCGAGCGCTGAGGAGCAGTCGTGGCACGCAGGAGCACGCAGCGGAGGGAACGGCCCGGCGCGGTGAGCGCCGGTGACGGCGGACGTCGCACCGTCGACGCCCCGCGCCGTCCCGCCGAGCCCTTCGCGCATCCCAGCGGGGCCCGGCCCCCGCAGCTGCCGCCGCAGACCATCCCCGGGCACGTCGCGGTCGTCATGGACGGCAACGGGCGCTGGGCGAACCAGCGCGGGCTGCCCCGCACCGCGGGCCACGAGGCCGGCGAGGCGGCGCTGCTCGATGTGGTCGCGGGGGCCCTGCAGATCGGCGTCACCCATCTCTCGGCCTACGCGTTCTCCACGGAGAACTGGAAGCGCTCCCCGGAGGAGGTCCGCTTCCTCATGGGGTTCTCCCGCGACGTGCTGCGCCGTCAGCGCGACACCCTGCACTCCTGGGGCGTGCGGATCCGGTGGATCGGCCGTGAGCAGCGGCTGTGGAGCTCCGTCATCAAGGAGCTCAAGGAGGCCGAGCGCCTCACCGCGGGCAACACCCGGATGACCCTGTACATGTGCGTGAACCACGGCGGCCGCGCCGAGATCGTCGACGGCATCCGCGAGGTCGCGACGCTCGCCCGCGAGGGCCGTCTGAGCCCGCGCGCGATCACGGAGTCCTCGTTCCGCCGGTACCTCGACGACCCCGAGATGCCCGAGGTCGACCTGTTCCTGCGCACGAGCGGGGAGCAGCGCACCTCGAACTTCCTGCTCTGGGAGGCCGCCTACGCCGAGCTGGTGTTCGTGCCCGAGCTGTGGCCGGACGTGGACCGCCGGGTGCTGTGGCGCGCGGTCACCGAGTACGCGCGGAGGGATCGTCGCTACGGGGGAGCGGTGGACGCTCCGACTCCCGAGGCAGGCTCTCCTGCTCCCGCGGCTGCTCCATCGACTGCTGCTCCTGACTCTCGCGCGACCGGCGGCGTCTGAGCACGAGCAGGACGACCAGCGCGATGACGAGCGCGAGCACCAGGATCGCGACCCAGGGGCTCAGCAGGAACAGTTCGATCCAGGTGATCACGACGGCCAGTCCTATCGTCGCGTAGATGACGGCCCAGGCGAGGCCGCCGATGAGCAGCGCCGGCACGTAGCGCACGGCCGGCATGCGGGTGAGGCCGGCCGAGAGGTTCGCGGCGGTCTGGAAGCCGACGGTGAGGAAGCTCAGCGCCACGACGGGCGCGCCCCATCGGTTCACGATGGTGATCGCGCGATCCACCGACGGGCTCTCGATCATCTGTGCGAGCCGGCCCCGGTGCGCGAGCCGATGCGCCCCGCGGCCCACGAGGTAGGTGCCGCCCGCGCGGCACAGCACGATCACCCAGAGCAGGCCGACGGCCGGCAGCAGCGGGAGCGAGCCGATCCATTCGAGCACGCCGTCACGCCCCGGAGGCGGGGGAGGCGCCGGACGAGGAGTCCGAGTGCTCGGGGCACAGCCCGAAGATCTCCATCGTGTGGTCGACCTCGGTGAAGCCGTGCTCACGGGCCACGCGGCGCGCCCACTCCTCGACCTGGGGCGCCTGGAACTCGACGGTGCGCCCGCACTCGCGGCACACCAGGTGGTGATGGTGGCCGCTCTCGGCGCACTGGCGGTAGATGGACTCGCCGTCGTCGGTGACGAGCACGTCGACCTGACCGCCCTGGGACATGGTCTGCAGGTTCCGGTACACGGTGGCAAGGCCCACGGTCTCGCCGTCGGCCCGCATCTGCTCGTGGATCTGCTGCGCGCTGCGGAAGTCGTCCTGACGGCCGAGCGCGTCGAGGATCGCGGTGCGCTGCCTCGTGTTTCGCTGCATGCTCACCATCATCCCAGGACTCAGACGTCCGCGGGCATCGGTTCGCTCACGCCGGAACGGCTCTCGACCTGGGCCCGGCGCGCGCGCAGGCGCTGGACGATCGGCCGCAGGATCAGGCTCACGGCGTAGCAGGCGATCGTCAGCAGCACGATGACGCCGCCGGGCGGCAGGTCCACATAGGCGGTGAGCACGAGGCCGCCCAGCGCGCACACCACCGCGATGCCCATCGCGGTGCGCATCGTGCGGGTGAAGCCCACGACCACGCTCTGGGCCGCGGCGACCGGGACGATCATGAGGGCGGAGACCATGAGCGCGCCGACGATGCGCATCGCGAGGGTCACGGTGAGCGCCGCGATCACGGCGATGAGGATGTTCATCGCGCGCACGGGGAGGCCCGAGGCGCGCGCGAACTCCTCGTCGCCCGTCACCGTGTAGAGCACGCGGCTCAGCCCGATGCCGATGACCATGACGATCACGGCGAGGACCACCGCGATCACGAGGTCGGTCGCGGTGACCGTCGCGAGCGACCCGAAGAGGTAGCCGACGAGGCTCTGCGAGCCGCCGCCCGCGAGCTGGATGATGACGACGCCGCCCGCGATGCCGCCGTAGAAGAGGATCGCGAGGGCGACGTCGCGGCTGGTGTGCCCGACCTCGCGCACGATCTCGATGACGACCGCGCCGATCACGGAGGCGACGAGCGCGCCGGGGATCGCGAGCAGGTCCTGCGGGGAGGCGCTGATCCAGGCGCCGACGAGCCAGCCGACGGCCACTCCCGTGAGCGCCACGTGCCCGAGTCCGTCGCCGAGCAGGGAGAGGTTCTTCTGGACCAGGTAGGTGCCCACGATCGGGGCGGTGAGGCCGATGAGCACGGCGATGATCAGCGGGTAGCGCATGATGTCGCTGGTCAGCAGGTCCCAGGGGGCGATGGTCATGGGTGGATCTCCTGTCCCAGGCACTCCTCGTGCAGCGGCTGGTGGTCGTGCCCGGGGTCGAACAGCGGGCGATCCTCGGGCGCTCCGTCGTGGACGACGCGGCCGCGGTCCAGGACCACGGCGCGGCGCACGTCCTCGCTCAGCGGGCCGAGCTCGTGCAGCACCACGACGACCGTGGTGCCGCGCTGGGAGAGACGGCGGAAGATCGCGGCGATCGCGTCCTGCGTCGCGACGTCGACGCCGGAGAACGGCTCGTCGAGCACGAGCAGCTGCGGGGAGCGCACGAGGGCGCGCGCGATCATCACGCGCTGGCGCTGTCCGCCTGACATCTGGGTGATCGGGCGGTCGGCCATCGGGGCGAGGCCGACGTCGGAGAGCAGGGAGTCCACGCGGGGATCGTGCAGGCGCGAGAACCAGCGGCCGGGCCCGAGCAGCCCGGTGGCGACCGTCTCCCGGGCGGTCGCCGGGATCGATCCGCCGCCCGCGGCGAACTGCGGGACGTAGCCGACCTTCGCATGGACCTTGCGGTCCTTCACGGGACGCCCGAAGAGGCTGATCGTGCCGGCGCTCGCGGCCTGGACGCCCACCATCGCGCGCAGCAGCGTCGACTTGCCGGAGCCGTTCGCGCCGAGCAGGCCGACGAGCTCGCCGGGGGCGACCTCGAGGGAGACGTCGTGCAGCACCGGGGCGCCGCCGAGGTCCACGTCCAGGTGCTCGACGGCGACCGCCGGCGTCGCGGGGGAGGGCGTCATGACCAGCTCGCCACGAGCTTGGAGCAGTTCTCGCGCATGACGGCAGGGTAGTCCGCGTCCTCGGAGAGCTGGGTCTCGAGGTTGTCGAGCTCCTCGGCCTCGGCTCCCACGTTGTCGGCGAGCGTCTCGGCGACCTTCGGCGACGCGGTGGTCTCGAAGAACACCGTGGTCACGTGCTGGTCCTCGATGACCTTCTGCAGCTGCAGCAGGCGCTTGGGGGAGGGCTCGACCTCGGGATCGATCCCGGTGATGCCGATCTGCTCGAGCCCGTAGCGCTCGGCGAGGTAGGCGAAGGCGGTGTGGCTGGTGACGAAGGGCTTGTCGCCCTTCACGGCGTCGAACTCCTTCTTCAGCTCGGCGTCGAGGTCCTCGAGTGCCTTGCGGGCGCTCGCGCCGTTCTCCCGGAACGTGGAGGCGTTGTCCGGATCGGCCTTCGCCAGGTGCTCGCCGATGGCCTCGGCGACCTTCCCGAGGCGCGCGGGGTCGTTCCAGAAGTGCGGGTCGAGGGCGCCGTGGTCGTGGTCCTCGTGCCCGCCCTCGTCGGACGCCCCGTCCTCGCCTTCCTCGTCGCCGTGGTCGTGCTCGTCCTCCTCGCCGCTGCCCGAGAGCATGGTGACGACGGTGGACACGTCGAGCGTCGCGTCCGAGAGGTCCTTCGAGGAGATCGCGTCGTCGAGGGAGGCCTGGAAGTCCGGGATCTGGAGGATCAGCGTCGCCTCCTGGACCTGCGCGACCTGGGCGACGGACAGCTCGAGGTCGTGCGGGTCGACGCCGGGCTGGGCGAGGCTCACGACCTCGGCGAGGTCACCGGCGACCTGCTGCGCGGCATACGTGAGGCCGTAGCAGCCCGTGATGATGACGGGCTTCCCCGAGGAGCCGGACGTCCCCCCGCATGCGCTCAGCGCGAGGCCGGCCGCGCCGATGCCCGCGAGGCCCAGCAGCGATCGCCGCGTGGTCGTCACGGGCCGCGCGAGGACGGACGCCGCGGCGGCGCCGGACGGGTGTGCGGACGAGGAGCGGCGGGGGGAGCGGGGCGTGGCGAACATGAGAGTGATTATCAGAGTTGAGCTCGCTCGAGTGCAAGCTCGCGGTGCGCGAGGAGCCGCGGGATGTGGCGCGCATCGCGCCCCGTCGGCCGCCGGAGGATCAGGCTCCCCAGCGGCGCGCCGTGGCGCTCCGGCCGCGCTGCGCCGCCGAGCCCGTTCGTCGATATGCTGGGCGCTCGTCCTGGCGCTCCGCCCGCCGTCGCGGCCCACGCCGCACCTGGATCCGTCGCACCCCTCCGCGTCCTCGCGAGGGGCCGGCGCCAGCGGCCACCGCGGAGCGCCCCACCGCCGCATCGCAGGAGTCACACCGTGGCCAAGGCCCCCGCCAGCACCCTGGACAACGTCATCGCCCTCGCCAAGAAGCGCGGGTTCGTGTTCCCCTCGGGCGACATCTACGGCGGCACCCGCTCCGCCTGGGACTACGGTCCCCTCGGGGTCGAGCTCAAGGAGAACATCCGCAAGCAGTGGTGGCGCACCTTCGTGCAGGGCCGTGAGGACATGGTCGGCCTGGACTCGGCCATCATCCTGCCCACGCGCGTGTGGGAGGCGTCCGAGCACGTCAAGACCTTCACCGATCCGCTCGTGGAGTGCCGCAGCTGCCACAGCCGGTTCCGCGAGGACCACCTCCTCGAGGCCTTCGAGGAGAAGAAGGGCCGCGCCCCCGAGGGCGGGCTGGCCGAGGTGCCCTGCCCGAACTGCGGCACGCGCGGCGAGTACACCGAGCCGCAGCAGTTCTCGGGGCTCATGAAGACCTACCTGGGCGCCGTCGACAACGAGTCCGGGCTGCACTACCTGCGGCCCGAGACCGCGCAGGGCATCTTCGTGAACTTCCTGAACGTGGTGACCGCCGCGCGCCAGAAGCCGCCCTTCGGCATCGGTCAGGTCGGCAAGGCCTTCCGCAACGAGATCACCCCCGGCAACTTCATCTTCCGCACCCGCGAGTTCGAGCAGATGGAGATCGAGTTCTTCACCCCGCCCGAGGAGGCCCAGGAGTGGTTCGACCGCTGGGTCGAGGACTGCTGGAACTGGTTCGTGGATCTGGGCATCGATCCCGACCACATGCGCCGCTTCGACGTCCCCGAGGCGGATCGCGCCCACTACTCGGACGGCACCATCGACATCGAGTACAGCTTCGGCTTCCAGGGCGGGCAGTGGGGTGAGCTCATGGGCATCGCCAACCGCACCGACTTCGACCTGGGGCGCCACACCGAGGTCTCCGGCACCAAGATGCAGTACTTCGACCAGGCCTCGGGCGAGCGGTACACCCCGTACGTGATCGAGCCCAGCTTCGGTCTCACGCGCTCGATGATGGCCTTCCTCGTCGACGCATATCGCGAGGACGAGGCCCCCAACACCAAGGGCGGCGTCGACACCCGCACCGTGCTGGGCCTCGACCCGCGCCTGGCGCCCGTCAAGGTCGCGGTGCTGCCGCTGTCCAAGAGCGAGGACCTGGTGCCGCGCGCCCGCGCCCTGGCCGACGAGCTGCGCCCGCTGTGGAACGTCGAGATGGACGTCTCCCAGGCGATCGGCCGCCGCTACCGCCGCCAGGACGAGATCGGCACGCCCTTCTGCATCACCGTCGACTTCGACACCGCCGAGGACCAGGCCGTGACCATCCGCGAGCGCGACTCGATGGAGCAGACCCGCGTGGCCCTCACCGAGGTGAAGGGCTACCTGGCGCAGCGTCTGATCGGGGCCTGACGGAGGGCCGGTCGTCGTCGGCCGGGGGCTGCGGGGCGTCGTGCCCCGTGATCCCCGTTCCGGCAGGCGCGTCCGACTCCGCGGGTGCGTCCGGACCTGCTGACGCCTCCGGGCCCGCGGACCCTCCCAGCTCCGCGGGTGCAGGGGTGCGGACCGGGCCGATGAGCCAGCTGGCGAAGGTCGCGGTGATGACGCCCACGAGGGCGATCCCGCAGATCATGAGGCCGACGGCGATCAGGCGACCCGGCAGCGTCACCGGTGTGTAGTCGCCGTAGCCGACGGTCGTGATGGTCGCGATCGCCCACCAGAGCGAATCGCCGATGGTCTCGATGTTCCCTCCGGGCGCGCCGCGTTCGACGTCGAGCACCCCGACGGCGGCCACCCACGTCACCAGGGACGAGGCGCCGACCACGTAGGTGACCACGCGCCCGCGCACGAGGGCGCCCGCGTGCCGCTGCAGCAGCACCACCAGCGAGATGAACCGCGCCAGGCGCAGCATCGCGAGGCCCGGGAAGACCACCAGCGCGAGGTCGAGCGGATGGCGCACGATCCAGCGCAGGCGGTGCTGCGCGAGGACGAGGCTGACCACGTAGTCGACGGCGAAGGCCGCCCACACGACCCACGTGATGCCGTTCAGCAGATGGCGCACGAGCCCGTCCGGCTGGGCGATCACCTGCACGGAATAGGACGCGAGGAACAGCAGCGAGACCGAGAGCAGCGGCCATCGCGTCGTCCTCTCCCAGCGCGCCGCCCGATCCCCGCGAGCCGTGCTCATGCCGTGCGGGACGTCCTCGGATCCCGGACGCATGCGCCTCAGGCCCATGCCTGCCGCAGCGGCGGTGCCACCTGCTCGGCGAAGACGGTGGTGATCCGTCGGACCACGTCGTAGGGATGGCCGAAGGGGAGCGCGAGGATCGCCTCGTCGGCCGCCTGCAGGGCGACGTCGTCGGCGAGGAAGCGCGCGACCTCCTCGGGGGAGTCCGCGACCACGCGCCCGAAGGCTGCGGGCCGCCCGCCGATCAGCGCCGTGCCCTCGCGCATCGCAGCCTGCCGCTCCCGGTCCCGCTCGATGAGGTGCGCGAAGTCGTCCAGGTCCGACCGCCGCGTGACGGGGAGGACCTGCCGGCTCGCCGAGACGTGGCCCTCGCCGTGGCCGGCCGTCCGGCTCGCGGCGCGGTAGGCCTCGATCAGCTCCCTCTGCAGCTCCTCGAACGAGCGGCCCGAGCCGTCGGCCGGCTGCAGCGTCGAGACCTGCAGACCGATCCCGAGACGGCCCGCCCTCTCGGCGCTCGCGATCGAGCCGGCGCCGTAGGCGATGCGCGAACGCAGGCCGGGGGCCTGCGGGCGCACGCGCAGGGGTGTGCCGGCGTCCTCGGTCTCGAAGAACTCGTCGGCGGTCGCGACCACCTCCCCGTCGACGAAGGCGAGCAGGTCCTCGAGCACCTGGTCCACCCGTGCGCGCACGTCGCCGTCGACCGTGCCGAACGCGCGCTCGTTCACGGCGTCCTGCTTCGCGTACCCCGATCCCACGCCCAGGCGCAGGCGGCCGCCGGCGAGGAGGTCGGTGGTCGCGGCATCCTCGGCGAGGCGGCCCGCCTGCTCGAAGCGCAGTGGGATCAGAGCCGTCCCGAGCGCCATCGTGCGCGTGCGCTGAGCGGCCGCGGCGAGGAACGGGAGCGGCGCGGACAGGAAGTCCTGGAGATGGCGGTGCCGGACGTATCCCGCGTCGATCCCCATGCCCTCGGCCCGCTCGAAGAGATCGAGCCCGTCGTCGAGACCCTGCGAGCGCGCTCCCGCGGTGCTGGCGGGTTCGATGCCCCTGTGGTCGACGAAGGCGAGGAAGCCCAGGCTCCCGGGTCGGCGGCGATCGGGGGAGTGCGTCTGCGTGGTCATCGGTCCTCCGTCGGGGAGTCAGGTGGGGCCGCGGGAACGTGCTGCTGGACGCTCACCTGGGGCATAGCCGCATCGTAGGCGCGCAGGTCCGCTCACGGGCGGATGCCGTCACACGGGTCCTCCCCATGCCCCTCCGATGCACATCACCCTCGCCGGGCCTCCCGGTGCGGCACAGGGGATGGGACAATCGGCGGTGATGACCACCCTCGACGCCCCCACCGCACCGAGCTCCCCGGCGTCCCCGACCGCGGAGCCGCAGCGGCGCACCCTCACCATCGGCCCGCACACCGTCGACACGCCCGTCGTGCTCGCGCCGATGGCCGGCATCACGAACATGGCCTTCCGCCTTCTGTGCCGCGAGTTCGGCGCGCTGCACTCGGAGGACGACGGCGGGCTGTTCGTCTCCGAGATGGTGACCTCCCGCGCCCTCGTCGAGGACCACGCGGAGTCATGGCGCCTGGTCACGATGGGGGAGCGCGAGACGCCGCGCTCGGTCCAGCTCTACGGCGTGGACCCGACGACCGTGCGCCGCGCGGTCGAGATGCTCGTCGAGCGCGACCGCGCCGACCACATCGACCTGAACTTCGGCTGCCCCGTCCCCAAGGTGACGCGCCGCGGCGGGGGCGGCATCCTGCCGTGGAAGACCGAGCTGTTCACGCGCATCGTCCGCGGCGCGGTCGAGGCCGCCGGCGACGTCCCGGTCACGGTGAAGACCCGCATGGGCATCGACGAGGACCATCTGACGTACCGCGACGCCGGTCTGATCGCCCAGGAGGTCGGCGCGTCCGCGATCGCGCTGCACGGCCGCACCGTCGTCCAGCACTACAGCGGGCAGGCGCACTGGGAGGCGATCGCTGACCTCAAGCAGCTGGTCACCGACATCCCCGTGCTGGGCAACGGCGACATCTGGTCGGCGGAGGACGCCCTGCGCATGGTCGAGGAGACCGGCGCGGACGGGGTCGTCGTCGGCCGCGGCTGCCAGGGACGCCCGTGGCTGTTCGCCGATCTCGCCGCCGGCTTCGCGGGCCGTCCCGAGCGCATCCGTCCCACCCTCGGCGACGTCGCCCGCACCATGCGCCGTCATGGCGAGCTCCTCGTGGAGTTCTTCGAGGACGAGGGCCGCGGCATGCGCGACCTGCGCAAGCACGTCGCCTGGTACTTCAAGGGGTATCCCGTCGGCGGCGAGATGCGGCACCGGCTGGCGACCATGGAGTCGCTCGCCGATCTCGACGCGAAGCTCGCCGAGCTGGATCTCGACTCGCCCTACCCCGGGGCCGACGCCGAGGGGCCCCGCGGCCGCGCCGGCACCCCCAAGCGTGCGGTCTGCCCCGAGGGATGGATGGAGTCCCGGGAGCTGAGCGACGAGCACCGCGCCCGCCTCCACGAGGCCGAGCTGGACACCTCGGGAGGATGAGCGCCCGCATGGAGCACCTGACGCAGCGGGGCACCTCCGCGGACTCCCCGCTGGTCGCCCTGCCGCCGGGGTACACGACCTCCGACCAGGAGCGCTGGGGCGAGGAGCCTCCCAAGTCGCACACGCGCACGCCGTTCCAGAGGGACCGCGCGCGCGTCCTGCACTCGTCGGCGCTGCGACGCCTCGGTGCGAAGACCCAGGTCCTGGGCGCCGGCGCCAACGACTTCGTGCGCACCCGCCTCACCCACTCGCTCGAGGTCGCCCAGGTGGGCCGCGACATCGGCGCTGCCCTCGGCTGCGATCCCGATGTGGTCGACGCCGCCTGCCTCTCGCACGACCTCGGCCATCCGCCGTTCGGCCACAACGGCGAGAAGGTGCTCGACGAGCTCGCGTCCGGCATCGGCGGCTTCGAGGGCAACGCGCAGACCCTGCGTCTGCTCACGCGCCTCGAGCCCAAGCTCATCGGGGCCGACCGCCCCTTCGGGCTGAACCTCACCCGCGCCACGGTCGACGCCGCGATCAAGTACCCGTGGCGCCGCGGCGAAGGGCCGGACCCCGCCTCCTCGAAGTTCGGCGTCTACCCCGATGACCAGGGCGTCTTCGACTGGGCGCGCGACGGCGCTCCGGGCATCCGCAAGTGCTCCGAGGCGCAGGTCATGGACATCAGCGACGACATCGCCTACTCGGTGCACGACATCGAGGACTCGGTGACCGGCGGCGCACTCGATCTCGCGCTCCTCGCCGACCCGATGGAGCGCGCCGCCGCGCTCTACGTCGTCCAGGACTGGTACACGCCGACCGACCCGATCGACGTTCTGGACGCGGCCCTCGCCCGCCTCGAGGACCAGCCCTGGTGGGTGCTGCGCTACACCGGCTCGATGCGGGACGCCGCCGCGCTCAAGGACATGGCCAGCCAGCTCATCGGCCGCTTCACCCACGCGGTCGTCGAGGCGACGCGCGAGCGCCACGGAGAGGGCCCGATCGCGCGCTTCGCCGGGGAGGTCGTCGTCCCCGAGGAGACGCGGCTGGAGATCTCTGTGCTCAAGGGGCTCGCCGCCGCCTACGTCATGAGCTCCGCGGCCCAGCGGCCGGTCTACGCGCAGCAGGAGCAGATCCTCCGCGACCTGTACGCGCACCTCTGGAACACCGGCAGCGTGCATCTCAGCCCGATCTTCTCCGAGCTCTGGGAGGATGCCCAGGACGACGCCGGGAGAGCGCGCGTGGTCATCGACCAGATCGCCTCGTTCACCGACGTCACCGCGCGTCGCCTGCACGAGACGCTCTACCGCGGCGGCACCACGCACGTGACCGCCGCGGACACGCCGCTCCCGGGCCTCGGCTCGGACCTGTAGCGGCGGGAGCGCCCGCAGCACCACGAGAAGGACCGAAGGAGGGGACGAGGAGCCGATGAGCCAGGGCAGGATCCGCCGCGAGGACGTCGAGAAGGTCCGGGGCACCGCGCGCCTGGACGAGGTCATCGGCGAGCACGTCACCCTGCGCAGCGGCGGCATCGGCTCGATGAAGGGCCTGTGCCCCTTCCACGACGAGAAGACGCCCAGCTTCAACGTGCGTCCCCAGCTGGGCCACTGGCACTGCTTCGGCTGCGGGGAGGGCGGCGACGTCATCTCCTTCGTGCAGAAGATCGACAACCTCAGCTTCGTCGAGGCCGTGGAGATGCTCGCGGGCCGCTACGGCGTCGAGCTGCACTACGAGGACGTCGGCCGCGGAGGCGGCGATCGCCCCGACTTCGGCACCCGGCAGCGCCTGCTGGATGCCCACGCGATCGCCGAGGAGTACTTCCGCGAGCAGCTCGCGACCGCGAGCGCGCAGGTGGGCAGGCGCTTCCTCGCCGAGCGCGGCTTCGACCGCGAGGCCGCCGAGCGCTTCGGCGTGGGCTTCGCCCCCGAGGGCTGGGACAGCCTGCTGGGGCACCTGCGCGGACGCGGCTTCACCGAGCCCGAGCTCACCGCGAGCGGCCTGGTCTCCCAGGGCCAGCGCGGGGTCTACGACCGCTTCCGCGGCCGGCTCGTCTGGCCGATCCGCGACGTCACCGGCAAGACCATCGGCTTCGGCGCCCGCCGGCTGCTGGAGAGCGACCAGGGCCCCAAGTACCTCAACACGCCCGAGTCCCCGATCTACCACAAGTCCCAGGTGCTCTACGGGCTCGACCTCGCCCGCAAGGAGATCTCCTCCCAGCACCGCGTGGTCGTCGTCGAGGGGTACACCGACGTCATGGCTGCGCACCTCGCGGGCGTGACCACGGCCGTCGCGAGCTGCGGCACCGCCTTCGGCGCCGACCACGTGAAGGTGGTGCGCCGCATCATGGGGGACACGAACCCCTCGGCCGGACTGCGCCTGAACGCCGACGGTCGCGGGCTCGGCGGCGAGGTCATCTTCACCTTCGACGGCGACGCCGCCGGTCAGAAGGCGGCGCTGCGCGCCTTCGAGGAGGACCAGCGCTTCGTCGCCCAGACCTTCGTGGCGGTCGAGCCCGGCGGCTTGGATCCCTGCGAGCTGCGGATCGCCCAGGGCGATGCGGCGGTGCGCGATCTGGTGGACTCCCGCAAGCCACTCTTCGAGTTCGCCATCCGCTCCGTCCTCGCCCAGGTCGACCTCGACACCGTCGAGGGCCAGGTCTCCGGGCTCCGGATGGCCGCACCGGTGATCGCCCGCATCCGCGACCGCGCCATGCGCCCCGAGTACGCCCGGCGCCTGGCCGGCTGGCTCGGGATGGACGAGCGCACGGTGCTGCGCGCCGTCCACGACGCCGCCCGCACCGCCCCGCAGCAGGGCCGGCACGCCGAGCGTCCGGGGGAGTCGGCGCCCCAGGCCGGGGCCGGACAGGGCACCGGCGCTCAGGGGTCCTCGGCCGACGGGGCCCGCACGGGCGCCGACGATGCCGCGGCCGGCATCCCGATCATGCGCCTCGCGGACGTCGTCAACCGCCGGGATCCCGTCGGCCAGGTCGAGCTGCAGTCCCTCGCCGTGATGCTGCAGGTGCCGCGGATGCTCGACGTCGAGCGCGTCGGCTCCCTGCCCGACGACTCCTTCCACGTCCCGGCCCTGCAGGGGGTCTGGGACGTGATCCTGGCGACCGGCACCCTGCTCGACGCGGTCGAGGGAACGCTCGAGGCGGCCCGCTTCATCGATCAGGTGCTCGAGATCGCGGGGGAGACGGTGCGCCCGCTCATCATCGAGATCGCCAACGTCGAGCTCCCCGCGCGCGACGAGCAGGACCTCCAGCGCCTCGCGACCTCGCTGCTGGACAGGCTCACCGAGCTCTCGATCACCCGCGAGTTCTCCGTGCTGCGCCAGCGCCTGCAGCGCACCGACGCCGGTGCGGACCCCGAGGAGTACCAGCGCATTCTCGGCCAGCTCACCGCCGCCCAGGAACGCCGACGGGCCCTGCACTCGCGCGACGAGTGAGGGCCCGAGGGACGGAAGCCGATCAGATGACGGGCGAGGCCGTCTGCACCTCCCGCACGCTCGGCTGCCGGGCGTAGTCGACGCCGGGGAAGCGCCCGAACTGGTCGGTGCGGGCGGAGGCGTGCTGCGCCTCGGCCCGCTCGAGCAGGGAGAGGGCCTGGTCGGGCGTCGGGTAGCGGTCGCTGAACGAGCTCCCCGCGGGCAGGACCGGCGGGTACCAGGCGCCCGCGCCGGCGCCGAACAGCCCGGGCCGGAACCACAGGTGGCCCGGTCGGGTGCGGTCGCGCAGCGCATGGGCGCGCCAGGTGTTGATCGGGTGGCTCGCCTGCCAGTTGGCGATGTGCAGCCAGAGCCCCTTCTCGGTGGCGGCGCGGTCGGCGAGCTCGTTGACGTTGACGTCGGCATTGAGGTACTTGCCGGCACCGAGCACGGCCATCACGCCCGGGGCGCCCTGGGGGCAGAAGGCGTAGCCGAAGTTGTCCGCCGTGTACTCCTGCGTCCGCGAGTAGGCGGTGCCCAGGAGCGGGATCTGCGCCAGGAGATTGCTGAACAGCAGACGGAAGTAGGACACATGGCCCGCGGCCAGGTGACCCACCTCGTGCCCGATCACGAACCGCAGGGCCTCCGGGTCGCGCACGGCGCCGCCGACCTCGAACAGGTCCGAGTAGACGACCACGAAGCGACGGAAGCCGTGGCCGGAGGCGAAGGCATTGATCAGACCGTTGCCCAGGACCACGTAGGCATCGGGCACGCGCCGCAGACCGTGGTGGGCGGCCGCCTCGGCCACCATACGGTAGCCCTCGGGGAACTGGGTGGGCGACATCCGGATGCCCGAGGCGCGCTGCTGCGCGTACAGCAGTGCGCGGGAGATCCAGAGGATGAGCGGGAGCAGCATCACGATCGCGAACAGCTGGATCACGAGGGAGCCGAAGGGACCCGTCTGCAGGTCCAGGAGCGTCGGCCCCTCCCCGCGGATCGCGTTGACGATGCTCATCACCACGAGGATCGTCCACAACAGGTAGGCGCTGAGGGTCACGACGATACCCACGATCAGCAGCGGGATCTCCCACGGGTGGCGGATGCCCCGCCGGCCGAGGATCCCGTGCGTCGTCGCGCCGTTGACGAGGTTCGGCGCGGACGGTCCGCCGGGCGATGCGCCGCCGCCGGGACCGAAGCCTCCGCCCGACGGCGGACCACCGGGGAGGCCAGGACCGCCGGGCGTTCCCGGGCCGCCCGGCGAACCGGGGCCGCCGGGGGACCCAGGACCGACGGGGTACCCGGGCGCGCCCGGCGAGCCGGAACCGCCCGCGAAGGACGGTTCACCGGCGGAGGCGGGGTCGCCGGCGGACGGCTGCCCCAGCGGGGAGGACGGGGGATACGTCATGGAGGGCTCCTCGGAGGTCGACGGTGCGATCACACGGTAGCGCTCGGAACGTTCCATGCGACATCGACCTCGGTCGATGACCGGTCTGCCCTCGTCGGAAGTCGAGCGGCCCTGCAGGGGGTCGCCGTCACAGGTGGGTCGCGAAGTGCTCCGCGATCGCGTGCTGAAGGCGGATCCGGTTCTCCGGGTTGCCGAACCCGTGCCCCTCGTCGTCGGCCAGCAGATAGCGCACCGCGACGCCGCGTTCGCGCAGTGAGGCGACGATCGTGTCGGACTCGGTGCGCTGGACCCGGGCGTCGTTCGCGCCGTGGGCGATCAGCAGGGGCGTGCGGATCCGGTCGACGTGGGTGAGCGGCGAGCGGAAGCGCATCTCCGCCTCCTGCGCCGCGTCCTCGGGATCGCCGACGTAGGTGAGCCAGTTGCTGCGCAGGTAGGGGCGGCTCACCGGCGGCAGGCTCCGCAGGAAGCTCGCGAGGTCGGCGATGCCGACGATGTCCACGGCCGCGGAGAAGCGCTCCGGGGTGAAGGCGGCACCGACCAGTGCCGCATAGCCGCCGTAGGAGCCGCCGAGGATGCCCAGTCGGTCAGGATCCGCGATCCCCTGGGAGACCGCCCAGTCCACCGCGTCGAGGAGGTCGTCGTGCATCGCCCCGGCGAACTCGCCGACCGCGGCGAGGGTGTGGCGCCTGCCGTACCCGGAGGAGCCGCGGAAGTTCACCTGCAGCACCGCATACCCGCGGCTCGCCAGGAACTGCGACTGGGGGCTGAAGCCCCAGCTGTCGTGCACCCACGGCCCGCCGTGCACCTCGAGCACGAGGGGCAGGTCCCGCGGCGGGCGTCCGGGCGGCAGGGTGAGGAAGCCGTGCAGAGGCAGACCGTCCCGGGCGGTGAGCGAGACGGGCTCCATGGGGGCGAGATCCTGCGGGTCCAGGTGCGGCGAGGAAGGAGAGAGTCGGCGGCTCTCACCGGTCGTGCGGTCGTGGAACCAGGCCACGTCCGGCTCCCGGTCGTGGTGGAAGGTCGCCACCCAGCGGCGACCCGAGAGATCCGAGGACAGCGCACCCAGGACGCCGTCGGACAGCGCGGACAGCGCCGCATGCACCTCGGCGAAGCCGGGATCGATCACTACGATCCGGGGCCTGGGGCCCGTGAAGCGGGCCGCGAGGATCTCGCCGCTGCGTCGGTCCGTGTACAGCGTCGGCGGCAGTACCCCGGGTGCCAGCACGCTGAGGATGTCGAGGCTCCAGCCCTCCACGGCGGCGAGCACGCGGATCTCCCCGGTCGCGCGGTCCACGCGCACCAGCTGCAGGTCGTCGCCCTCGAGGTAGCTGCCGAGCACGAGCCCGGTGCCGTCGGGCGTCGACTGCTGGATCTCGACCCCCATCGGGTGGTCCGCGCCCCCGACCCGCAGCAGAGCACGGTGCTCCCCGGAGACCGGATCGATCGCGGAGAACTGCGTGTCGCCCTCGTCGGTGACGCGGGCGAGGAACGCCGGGGTGCCCTCGCCGTCCAGGAGCAGGTCCTGCCCGGGGCCGGGCTGCTCATGGTGGAGGGTGGTCTCGCCGGAGGCCACATCGATCAGGAACGTGTCCAGCGCGGCGGGACGGCGGTTCATCGTGGCGAGCACCGTGGCGGAACGGGACCGCAGCGGCTCCGCGGCGAAGACTCGCGATCCCGCGGGCAGCGGGGTGAGGTCGACGGCCGGTGTGCTGGGGGAGCGCAGATCGACCCGGAACAGGTGCCAGTCCTCGTTCCCGTCGGTGTCCTGGAGGTACAGCAGCCAGCGCGGGTCCTCGCAGAAGAAGAACGTGGAGATGCCGCGCCGATCATCATGGGTCACGCAGCGGGCGTCCTCATGGCCCTCGTCGATCCCGCGCACCCAGATGTTGCGCCGTCCGTGCGCGGGGGCGACATAGGCGAGCAGGGCGCCGTCCGGAGAGATCATCGGGCTCGAGAACTCCGGATCGGCGAAGAGCTCCTCGGCCTCGAGCGGGCGCGGTCGGTGCGGAATGCTGGTCATACGGAATTCTCCTCCGGGTGGCGGGCTCGGACGGACCATCAGAGACCGTGCCCTCAGGGCACGGTCAAACCGTGTCTTCCCCATCGCCGCCCGGTCCGCGAGGATGGGGGAATGGTCGCGTCGACGAGGAGCTCCCGATGACCTGGAGCACGCGCAGACTCGCGGAACTGGCCGGCACCACGGTGAAGAGCGTGCGCCACTACCATGCCGTGGGTCTGCTCGAGGAACCCGGCAGGTCGGCGAACGGGTACAAGCACTACGGCACGTCCCAGCTGGTGCGCCTGCTGCAGATCACTCGGCTGCGGAACCTGGGGATGTCCCTCGCCGACATCGCGGAGGCCGGGGAGTCCGACGAGAGCTACGTCGAGGCGGTGCAGGCGCTCGACGCCCGACTCGCCGACTCGATCGCGCGTCAGCAGGCCGTCCGCGCAGAGCTGGCGGACCTGATGGTCCACTCCGCCGGACCGGACGTGCCGGCCGGCTTCGAGAGCGTCGCCGACAGCCTCACCGCCGCGGACCGCGCGATGATCACGATCAGCGGGGCGCTCCATGACGACTCGGGAATGCGCGAGCTGCACAGCATCGTTGCGGATCATCAGGAAGCCGACGAGGACTTCAACGCGCTCGCGCCCGATGCGGACGACGACACCGTGAGCGCCGTGGCGGCGCAGATGGCCACGGTTCTGCGGGCCATCCACGAGCGCTACCCGAGCACGCTGACGCCGCCGACCGCCGTCGGGAACCGCGAGCAGGCCGTGAGGGAGGCGCTGAACCAGGCCGTCACGGACCTCTACAACCCCGCGCAGCTCGAGGTGCTGCGCCGGGCCTATCGCCGCGCGCGTGAGGACACCGAGCACGGGATGCGCAGGACGGACCACGACTGATCGACGGGGACGTCGGCCCGGGCCCGTCCTCGGGTCCGATGAGCGCGGTTCACCTGGGAGGCGGCACGGCGGTCACGGCGGCGCCATGCGCGAAGGAGACGCTCCTCCCGCCCGCCTCGGCGAGCTGCCGACGCCGAGTGCGGGAGATTGCGGAGCGATCGACCGGAGAGCAGTCGTCGCTGTTCGAGATGGAGACCGTATGGCTCCCTGGTAGGCCAGGCGGGGCTTGAACCCGCGACCGACGGATTATGAGTCCGCTGCTCTGACCGGCTGAGCTACTGGCCCCTGACGACGGGAGCGAGCATATCGTCTCCGCGCCGCGCGCCCGTCCACCGTCCCATCGCCCCGATTCCTGGAATGCTGCTCCGTGCGCGGGGCGAGTAGGGTGCCTGGCGGCCACCGCCTCCCAGGGATCGGACCCTCATGCACGTCCTCGTCGGCATCGCCGGACTCGTCGTCTTCCTCGCGCTCGCCTTCCTGCCCTCCCACGACGTGGGGATGCTGAAGAAGAAGGCCCCCTACATCGGGATCATGCTCGCGCTGCAGTTCGTGCTCGGTCTGCTGATGCTCCGCACCGGCGTGGGGCAGGCGGTCATCTCCGTGATCGCCGCGGTCTTCGAGACCCTGCTCGGATACGCGCGCGAGGGCGTGAGCTTCGTGTTCGGCGGGCTGATCGACGTCGAGGCGGACGGCAGCGGCCCCTTCATCTTCACCTCGCTCATGCCCATCATCGTGATCTCCGCGCTCATCGGCATCCTGCAGTACCTGCGGATCCTGCCCCTGGTGATCCGGGGCGTCGGCCTGGTCCTGTCGAAGGTGACGGGCCTGGGCAAGCTCGAGTCGTTCAACGCGGTCTCCTCGGCGATGATCGGGCAGTCGGAGAACCTGATCGCGATCAAGCGCATCCTGCCCACGCTGCCCGAGCACCGGCTCTACACGATCGCGGCCTCGGCGATGTCCACGGTGTCCATGTCGATCGTCGGCGCGTACATGACGATGATCGAGCCCCGGTACGTGGTCGCCGCGATCGTGCTGAACCTCTTCGGGGCCTTCATCGTCGTCTCGCTCCTGAACCCCTACACGCTCACCGAGGAGGAGGACGTCATCGTCGAGCCCGAGCACTCGAAGCAGTCCTTCTTCCAGGTGCTGGGCGAGTACATCACCGACGGCGGCAAGGTCGTGCTGTCGGTCGTCGCGATGCTCGTGGGCTTCGTGGCGCTGATGGCGATCCTCAACGGGATCTTCGACTCCGTCCTGGGCATCAGCTTCCAGCAGCTGCTCGGCTACGTGTTCGCGCCCCTGGCCGTGCTCACGGGCGTGCCGATCTCGGAATCGGTCGACGTCGGCCGGCTGATGGCCACCAAGCTCATCTCCAACGAGTTCGTGGCCATGCTCTCCTTCACCGACGCGAACCCCGGTGGGAAGCTCGAGCTGTCCGCCCGGGCCACCGCCATCGCCCAGACCTTCCTCGTCTCCTTCGCGAACTTCAGCTCGATCGGCATCATCGCCGGCGCTGCGAAGTCCCTCGCCCCCGAGCAGGGCGAGACCATCGCCCGCTTCGGTCTGCGTCTCCTGTACGGCGCGACCCTGGTGTCCTTCGTGAGCGCCACGGTGGTCGGGATCATCGTCTGATCCCGACCGCCGCGGCGCCCTCCTCTTCGGCTCAGGAGCCGGCGGCCGCCTTCCGCAGCCGACCGTGGGCGAGCGAGGCGAGCGCCGCCGCCTGATCGGCCAGCACCGAGTCGTCGAAGAGCACCTCGGCCGAGTGGTTGACCGCGAGCTCCCCCTCGGGCAGGTCATCGGGGGAGCACAGCAGGAACACGAAGCAGCCGGGCACCTCCTGCAGCACGTAGGAGAAGTCCTCGGAGCCCATCAGCGGCTGGGGCGACTCGTGCACGCGCTCCTCACCGAAGGCCTCGCGCAGCTCTGCGACCGCGAACGCCTCCTCCGCGTCGTCGTTGACTGTCGCCGGGTAGAGGATCTCCCAGTCGACCTCGGCGCGCGCTCCGTGGGCGCGGGCGATGTTCTCCGCGAACTGCCGCACCAGCTCACCGAAGCGGTCGGCGGACTCCGCCGTCATCGTGCGCACCGTCGCGCCGAGGGCGGCGGAGTCCGGGATGACGTTGATGGCGCTGGACGCCTCGAGCGTGGTCACCGATGCCACCACGGGATCCGCGGAGGAGAAGCGTCGCGAGATCATCGTCTGCAGGGAGCCCGCGATCTCGACCAGCGGCGCGACCGGGTCGATGGCCCGCATGGGCTGGGACCCGTGGCCTCCGGCGCCGTGCACGCGCACGCGCAGGTTCGCGGCGCCCGCCATGACGGTGCCCGCGCGCGTGATGAAGGTGCCGCGGGGCCCGGGGCCCACGTGGATGCCGTAGGCGGCGATCGGTCGCTCGCCCGCGGCGTCGAGCACGCCCTCGCGGATCATCGGCTCGGCGCCCCCGGGGCCCTCCTCGCCGGGCTGGAACATGAACACGATGCGGCCGGGGAGATCCTCGCGGTGGGCCGCGAGCAGGCGGGCGGCGCCGACCAGCGCCGAGGTGTGCAGATCATGGCCGCAGGCGTGCATGCGGTCCGTGGGGGACGCGTAGGGGAGCCCGGTCCGCTCCCGCAGGGGGAGCGCGTCCATGTCCGCGCGCA
Organism: Brachybacterium sp. NPDC056505; assembly: GCF_042794925.1. Taxonomy (NCBI): domain Bacteria; kingdom Bacillati; phylum Actinomycetota; class Actinomycetes; order Micrococcales; family Dermabacteraceae; genus Brachybacterium; species Brachybacterium sp. NPDC056505. The sequence goes on along the minus strand of NZ_JBHTSV010000003.1, from coordinate 178,324 downwards.
GCAGCACGACGGGGCCGGGGCGTCCGCCCTCGAGGACGGCCACGATGCTGCTGAGGTCCCTGCCGGTCGTGATGCGCAGGCCCAGGTCCTGCAGGGCCGCGAGCACGCGCTCCTGGGTGCGGGGGAGGTCCAGTCCCAGCTCGGGGTCCTGGTGCAGGGCGCGGCGCAGGCCGACGAGGTCGTCGAGGTGGTCGACCGCCTCCTGCGCGTAGGAGGGGATCGGTGCGGGGGTGTTCTCCGAAGTGGTCACCGCGGCACGCTACGCCCGCGATCCCTCGCCGTGCACACCGCCTCGGCATGGTCGCCCCGACGGCCCCGGAGCGAACGTGGACTGCGTCATAATCCCCGCCTGGAGCCGCTTTCCGGGGTGCGCGCCCGAGCGCGCTTTGCTAGAGTCGTGCAGGTCGCGATCCCGCGTAGCTCAATCGGCAGAGCATTCGACTGTTAATCGAACGGTTACTGGTTCAAGTCCAGTCGCGGGAGCCAGAAGGAACAGGTCAGCCCCGGTCACGGCCGGGGCTGACCTGTTCCTGCGCGCGGCGGGGACGGCCCCCGGCGCAGCGGCGGTCCCCACCGTCGGCAGACCGGAGGCGATCATGACCAGCGTTCCCGAGGCGACGTTCCCGCTCCCCGACGAGTTCGGCGAGGGCAGCGTGTGGGTGGACCGCGTGGGCGAGCGCTCGCTCGTCGGGCGCAACCGCCGCGGGGTCGAGATCCCGATCGGCAAGGGCGAGGGGCAGGTCGACCCGGGAGAGCTGCTGAAGATCGCACTGATCGGCTGCGCGGGGATGAGCATGGACATCCCCACCTCGCGGCGCCTGGGGGAGGATTTCGCTGTGCGGCTGTGGGCCCACGGCACCTCCGACGAGACGTCCAACCGCTACGAGGCCATCCACGAGCAGATCCAGCTGGACCTCGACGGGCTCTCCGCCGACGAGCTCCGCCGGCTCCGCGCGGTCATCGACCGTTCCATCGAGGCCTCCTGCACCGTGCAGCGCACCGTGGTCCCGGGTGTCGGGGTTGACCACGAGATCCTCGGCCTGGACTCCGCCCTCGAGGACGACGAGGACGAGGAGCAGCAGCGATGACCATCCGTCCCATCCGCGTGATCGGTGACCCCGTGCTGCGGACGGTCTGCGATCCCGTCCGCGAGATCACCCAAGGGGTGCGCACCCTGGTCGCCGATCTCCTGGACACCGTGGACGACGAGGGCCGCGCCGGCGTCGCCGCCAATCAGATCGGCGTCGACCTGCGCGCCTTCTCCTGGCGCCTCGAGGACGAGGACGGCACCAGCACGCTCGGCTACGTCCTGAACCCCGAGATCACCGAGCTCTCCGAGGAGCTCCAGGAGGACGGCGAGGAGGGCTGCCTCTCTGTGCCCGGCCTGTGGTACCCCCGCACCCGTGCGGCCTTCGCCCGCTGCGAGGGCACGGACCTCGAGGGCCGCCCCGTCGTCCTCGAGGGCGAGGACCTCGTCGCGCGCCTCATCCAGCACGAGGTCGGGCACCTCGACGGGCACCTGTTCATCGACGGCCTCGAGCGTCCTGTGAAGAAGCGGGCATTGCGCGACATCCGCGAGAGGCTCTAGGCTCTACCCTGCACGACCAGGGACAGCACACCTTCTGCTGAGCGCCGATTCGTTGGGGAAGACGCATCGGACATCGGAAGGGGCGTCATGACCCAGGGTGTGCTCTTCATCCACTCCGCTCCGCGAGCCCTCGCACCGCATATCGAATGGGCCGCGCAGGGAGTACTCGGCGTGCCCGCACGCCTGCGCTGGGAGGACCAGCCCGCGCATCGCGGCCTCGTGCGCGCCGAACTCGGCTGGCGAGGCCGGGAGGACACCGGCGCGCGCCTCGTGAGCGCCCTGCGCAGCATGGGCGACGTGCGCTTCGAGGTCACCCAGGAGGCGACCACGCAGGCGGACGGCGCCCGTTGGAGCTTCACCCCGGACCTCGGCGCCCACCACGCCGTCACCGACCGCGCCGGCAACACCGTGCTCACCGAGGACCATCTGCGCGGATGCATGGAGCGTGCGGGCATGGATCCGCAGCGCATGCGCCACGAGATCGGTGTCGCCCTCGGCGAGCCCTGGGACGAGGACCTCGAGATCTACCGCTACGGCGGCGAGGGAGTGCCCATGCGCTGGCTCCACCGCGTGAGCTGACCCCGCCGCGACCGTCGTCCCGTCCGCCCGCACCGACGGGCACCGGGCCGGCATCCGGACACCGCGCCGCTCTCCGATGCAGGAAGGGCCCCGCACCACCTCGGGTGGTGCGGGGCCCTTCCTCGTGCGTTCCGCGGAGCCTGCGTCCGCGCGCTCGCGCTCCGGGGCGCGAACCCGCGGGCGCGTCGGCTCAGGAGTTCGTGAACACCACCGCGACGTCGTGACCGCCGAAGCCGAAGGCGTTGTTCAGCACGGCGATGTCGCCCTCGGGGAGGGCCACAGGGGTGTTCTGGGCGATCTGCATCGGCGTCTCGGGATCGAGGTTCTCGATGTTGATCGTCGGCGGGGCGAGGCGCTCGCGCAGGGCGAGCACGCTGAACAGCGACTCGATCGCGCCGGCGCCGCCCAGCAGGTGACCGGTCATCGACTTCGTCGAGCTCACGACGATCTGATCGGTCTCGTCCTCGAGGGCCTGGCGCACGGCCTGCAGCTCGCCGATGTCGCCGAGCGGGGTCGAGGTGCCGTGGGAGTTCACGTGGCGGATGTCCGCGGCGGTGATCCCCGCGTCCTCCACCGCCTCGCTGATCGCGTGCGCCTGGCCGTCCTGCAGGGGAGCGGAGATGTGGTGGGCGTCCGAGGCCATGCCGCGGCCGGCCACATAGGCATGGACCTTCGCCCCGCGCGCTTTCGCGTGCTCCTCGGACTCGAGGACCAGGATCGCGGCGCCCTCGCCGAGGACGAAGCCGTCGCGGTCCACGTCGTAGGGCCGCGAGGCGTGCTCGGGGTCGTCGGTCCGCGTGGACAGCGCGCGGATGTTCGCGAAGCCGGCGAGGGGCAGCGGATGCACGCACGCCTCGGTGCCGCCGCAGACGACCACGTCGGCCCGGCCGGAACGGATCATGTCGAAGGCCTGGGCGACGGCCTCGGAGCCCGAGGCGCACGCGGAGACGGGCGTGTGGGCGCCGGCACGGGCGCCCAGGTCCATCTCGATGTGCGCGCTCGAGGAGTTGGCCATCAGCATCGGGACCGTGAAGGGGTTCACGCGGCGCGCGCCGCGCTCCTTGACGACGTCCCACTGGTCCAGGATCGTCCAGACGCCCCCGATGCCCGTGCCGACGACCACGCCGAGGCGGTAGGGGTCGACGTCGGGCGCCCCCGCGTCGGCCCACGCCTCGCGGGCCGCGATCATGGCGTACTGACCGGAGGGGTCGAGCTTCTTGGCCTCGGGGCGCGAGAGGATCGTGAGGGGGTCGATCCCGACCTGGCAGGCGAAGTCGACGGAGAGGCCGTAGCGCTCTTTCCAGTCGTTGTCGAGGGTGTGCGCCGTCGAGGTGCCCGCGAGTGCGGCCTCCCAGGTCGAGGCGACGTCCCCGCCCAGCGGGTTGACGGTGCCCAGACCGGTGATGGCGACGCGGGTGCGATCAGCTGACATGCGGGATGTCCTCCGGGAAGGTGGGGATGACGAGGGACGCCCGGAGCAACTGCTCCGGGCGTCCGAGGTGGGTCAGGCCTGGGCGCCGGCGATGTACTTCACGGCGTCGCCGACGGTGACGAGGTTCTTGACCTCCTCGTCGGGGATGCGCACCTCGAACTTCTCCTCGGCGTTCACCACGATGGTCATCATCGAGATCGAGTCGATGTCGAGGTCGTCCGTGAACGACTTCTCGGGCTGGACGTCCGAGGTCTCGACACCGGTCTCCTCGTTGACGATCTCAGCGAGGCCCGCGAGGATCTCGTCTTCGGTGTGAGCCATGGGGGTTCTCCTTCGGTCTGGGTACTGCTGGCAGGGAAAGACTACCCGGGACGGCGTCGGCGCATGCGCACCTGCACGATGCGACGCGCAGGGCCTTGATCACCCGTGCACGGCGCCCCGGGGTACGGGATCAGGGCAGGACGAGCACCTGGCCGGCGAAGGCGAGGCCGGCGCCGAAGCCGAACTGCACGAGGACGTCGCCGCTGCGCGCCGCGCCCTCCTGGATGAGCCGGTGGGTGGCCAGGGGGATGGAGGCGGCCGAGGTGTTGCCGGTCTCGGCGATGTCGCGTCCGACGACGACGCTCTCGGACAGCTTCAGCTGCTTGGCGAGCTCGTCGATGATCCGCATGTTCGCCTGATGGGGGACGAACACGTCGATGTCGTCGACCGTGAGGCCGGCCTCGGAGAGCATCTGCCGGATCCGCTCGGCCGTGTGCCATACGGCCCAGCGGAAGACGGTGCGGCCGTCCTGCTCCATCGTCGGCCACGGGGTCCTGCCGTCGCGGAAGTCCGTGAGGGAGCCGGTCATGCGGATCGTGCTCCAGTTCTCGCCGTCGCTGCCCCACACGGTGGGGCCGACGAGGGGGACGTCCGAGGCGCCGAGCACCGCCGCGCCGGCGCCGTCCCCGAGCAGGAACGAGATCGAGCGGTCGCCGGGATCCACGAAGTCGGAGAGCTTCTCGGCGCCGATCACGAGCACGTGACGGGCGCTGCCGGAGCGGATGAGCGCGTCCGCCTGGCCGATGCCGTAGCAGAAGCCGGCGCAGGCGGCGGAGATGTCGTAGGCGATCGCGGCCGGGGAGCCGAGCTTCGCGCCGAGCAGCGTCGCGAGCGAGGGCGTCGCGTAGGGGAAGCTGATCGTCGAGACGATGATCGCGTCGATCTGCGAGGCGTCCACGCCGCTGGCCTCGATCGCCTCGCGACCGGCCTGCTCGGCGAGATCCGCGACGCCGACCTCGGCGCTCGCGCGGCGACGGGTGACGATGCCCGTGCGCTGGCGGATCCACTCGTCGGAGGAGTCGATGGGGCCGACGAGCTCCTCGTTGGGCACGGTGCGGTCGCCGCGAGCAGCGCCGTAGGCGAGCACCTTCGAGCCCGCGACGGTGGGGTGCGGGCGCAGGGAGATCGTCACGTCAGCGCTCCGCGCCGTCGGACGAACCGCCCTCGGATACGGCGGCGTCGGACGCGGCGCCCGCGTGCTCCTCGACGAACGCGCGCGCGGCCTCGAGGTCATCGGGGGAGTTGAGGTTCTGCAGGCCCACGCCCTTCAGCTCGCGCTTGGCGAGCCCGGTGAGGGTGCCGGCGGGGTTGACCTCGAGGATCCCGGTGACGCCGCGCTCGGCGAAGGTCGCCATGCAGGCCTGCCAGTCCACGGGGGAGGCGACCTGCTGGACGATGAGGTCGAGGTAGCGCGCACCGTCGGTGATGCTCTCTCCGCCGGCGTTCGTCACGAGCGGCACGGACGGGGCAGCGGGGGAGAGCTGCGGGGCGAAGGCGGCGAGCTCCTCGCGCGCGCCCGCCATGTACGGGGTGTGGAAGGCGCCGGCGACCTGCAGCGGGATCACCCGGGCGCGGGCGGGCGGGTTCTCGCCGAGCGCGGCGACGCCCGCGGCGCTGCCCGCCGCGACGACCTGGGCGGCCGAGTTGATGTTCGCCGGGGTGAGGCCCGCGGCCTCGATCGCCGCCAGGACCTCCTCGCGCACGCCGCCGACGACCGCCGCCATCGACGTCTCCTCCGCAGCGGCCGCGGTCGCCATCGCACGCGAGCGCACGGCGACCAGCCGCATGGCATCGGCCGCGGAGAGCACGCCCGCCAGGGCGCTCGCGGTGACCTCGCCGACGCTGTGCCCGGCCAGAAGGTCGGCGGGCGACGCCGCGGCGAAGGCGCCCGGGACGACGCCGCCCGCGGCGGACCCGTCGGCGGCCTGCGCCGCGAGGGCGTCGGCCGCGAGGATCCCGGCGGCGACCAGCAGCGGCTGGGCGACCGCGGTGTCGCGGATGGTGTCGGCGTCGGAGACGGTGCCGTGGGTCGCGAGGTCGACCTCGCCGGCCTCGCTGAGGGCGCCGAGCGCCTCACGGGCACCGGGAAGCTCGAGCCACGGGCTGAGGAATCCGGGTTTCTGGGCGCCCTGGCCGGGGCAGACGATGGCGAGCACGGGAGGACCTCCGGGGTGCGGATGGAAGATGGTGGATGCGCGGGATGCGGGCGGGCGATGCGGTCGAGCGGAGCCCGGGGATGCTAGTCGCGGCCGACGGCCGAGGCGGTCTCGGCGAAGACGGCGGCGAGGAGCTTCGCGGCGGCCTCGGCGTCGTAGCCGAGCTCGGAGACCGCGGCCGCGTACTCGCGGGCGGCGCGCTCGGCGCGGGAGCCCGCGGTGTCCAGCGGCGCGACGACGGTGCCGGCGCGACCACGGGTGATCACGAGCCCCGCCTCGCCGAGCCGGCGGAACGCCTTGGCGACCGTGTTGACCGCGACCTCGACGTCGGCCGCGAGGGCCCGCACGGTGGGAAGGCGCGTGCCGGGGACGAGCCTTCCGTCCTGGATGGCGCGTGCGATGCACTGGTAGATCTGCTGGGCGGGGGAGTCGAGCGAGGTCCGGTCGACGCGGACGATCCCGGTGAGGACCGTCCGCGTCGACGCGGACCCGACGTCGCCGCCGGCCGGGCCGGTCGCTCCCGCCGGGGGCGCTGCGGCGGTGTCGGACAGGGTGTCGGACACGGTGTCGGCGGCGGAGATCAGGACTCGCCCCCGAACGAGCCGGACTCGCCGGCGTTGGAGTTCAGCAGGTCGTACTTGGCGATGGCCTGGGACACCACGGCCGGGTCGACCTTGCCGTCCTTGGCGAGCAGCTGGAGGGCCTTGACGACCATCGAGTGCGCGTCGATCTTCAGGAAGCGGCGGGCGGCCGGGCGGGTGTCCGAGAAGCCGAAGCCGTCGGCCCCGAGCACGCCGTAGCGGCCCGGGATCCACTCGCGGATCATGTCGGGCACGAGGTAGTCGTAGTCGCTCGTGGCGACGAACGGGCCCTCGGTCCCCTCCAGGCGCTGCGAGATCCACGGGACCTGCGGCTCCTCCTCGGGGTGGAGGAAGTTGTGGTCGTCCGCCTCGATGGCGTCCTTGCGCATCTCCGTCCACGAGGTCACCGACCACACCGCGGCGCGGACGCCCCAGTCCTCGGCCAGGATCTCGCGGGCATGGCGGGCCCACGGCACGCCGACGCCGGAGGCGAGGAGCTGGACCGTGGGCCCGTCGCCCTCGGAGACCGGCTCGAGCTCGTACATGCCCTTCAGCAGGCCCTCGACGTCGAGCCCCTCGGGCTCGGCCGGCTGCACGATCGGCTCGTTGTAGACGGTGATGTAGTAGAAGACCTCCTGCAGGCGGTCGTCCTCGCCGTACATGCGCTTGAGGCCGTCGCGGATGATGTGCCCGATCTCGTACCCGTAGGCCGGGTCGTAGATGACGGTGCCGGGGTTCGTGTAGGCGAGGATCGGCGAGTGGCCGTCCATGTGCTGCAGGCCCTCACCGGCGAGGGTCGTCTTGCCGGCGGTCGCGCCGATCACGAAGCCCTTGGCCATCTGGTCGCCCGCGGCCCAGAAGAAGTCGCCCGTGCGCTGGAACCCGAACATCGAGTAGAAGATGTAGAACGGGATCATCGGCAGGTCGTGCGTGGAGTACGAGGTGCCCGCGGCGGTGAAGGCCGAGGTCGAGCTGATCTCGTTGATGCCCATGTGCTTGATCTGCCCCTGGGCCGACTCCTTGTACGCGAGCAGCAGGTCGCGGTCCACGGAGATGTAGTTCTGGCCGTCGGGGTTGTAGATCTTCGCCGTCGGGAACAGCGAGTCCATGCCGAAGGTGCGGGCCTCGTCGGGGATGATCGGGACCCAGCGCTTGCCGGTCTCCTTGTCCCGCATGAGGTCCTTCAGCAGCCGCACGAGCGCCATCGTGGTGGCGATCTCCTGCTTGCCGGAGCCGCGCTTGACGACCTCGTAGGCCTTGTCGCCCGGGAGGTCCATGGCCTTGTGGACGTTATTGCGCTCGGGGACCCCGCCGCCCATGACGTCGCGGCGCTTCTCCAGGTAGCGCATGGCGGGGGAGTCCGCCGGCGGCATGTAGAAGGGGGCGTCGTAGACGCTGCCCGACTCGAGCTGCTCGTCGTCGATCGGGATCTGCAGGGTGTCGCGGAGCGCCTTGAGGTCCTCGAGGGTGAACTTCTTCATCTGGTGGGTCGCGTTGCGGCCCGCGAAGCTCTTGCCCAGGCGGTAGCCCTTGATGGTCTGCGCGAGGATCACGGTGGGCTGGCCCTTGTGCGCCAGCGCCTCCTGGAAGGCGGCGAAGATCTTCTCCGGGTCGTGGCCGCCGCGGTTGAGCTTCCACCAGATGTCGTCGTCGCTCATCGACTCCACGAGCGCCTTCGTGCGCGGGTCGCGGCCGAAGAAGTTGTCGCGGATGAAGCCGCCGTTCTCGGCGCGATAGGTCTGGAAGTCGCCGTCGGGAGTGGCGTTCATGAGGTCCACGAGCGCCCCGTCGTCGTCGGAGGAGAACAGCGGGTCCCAGCCGGAGCCCCACACCACCTTGATGACGTTCCAGCCGGCGCCGCGGAACTGCGCCTCGAGCTCCTGGATGATCTTGCCGTTGCCGCGCACCGGCCCGTCCAGGCGCTGAAGGTTGCAGTTGACCACGAAGGTGAGGTTGTCCAGGTGCTCCTTGGCGGCGATGTGCAGCGCGCCGCGGGACTCGACCTCGTCCATCTCGCCGTCGCCGAGGAACGCCCAGGTGTGCTGCTGGGAGGTGTCCTTGAGGCCGCGGTTCTGGATGTACTTGTCGAAGGACGCCTGCTCGATCGCGTTGACCGGGCCGATGCCCATGGACACGGTCGGGAACTCCCAGAAGTCCGGCATCGCGCGCGGGTGCGGGTAGGAGGGCATCCCCGTGGCGCTGGACTTCTCCTGGCGGAAGCCGTCGAGCTGCTCCTCGGACAGGCGGCCCTCGAGGAACGCGCGGGCGTAGATGCCGGGGGAGGCGTGACCCTGGAAGAAGACGTGGTCGCCGCCGCCCTCGTGCTTGCGGCCGCGGAAGAAGTGGTTGAAGCCGACCTCGTACATCGAGGCGATCGACGCGTAGGAGGAGAGGTGCCCGCCGACGCCCACGCCCGGACGCTGCGCGCGGTGCACGATCATCGCCGCGTTCCAGCGGATGATGTTGCGGATCTCCTTCTCGAGCGCGAGGTCACCGGGGTACTCCGGCTGGTCCTCGACCTCGATCGTGTTGACGTAGTCCGTCATCAGCGAGTCGGGAAGATGGAGATCGGCCTGGCGCGCGTGCTGGATCACGTGCTGGAGGACGTCGGTCGCCCGGTCGTCGCCGCGATGCTCGATGAGCTCGTCGACCGAGTCGAGCCACTCCCTGGTCTCCTCGGGATCCGGATCCTCCGCGTGCGCGGGGAGGTTGATGCCGATGGGACGCGGGGTGTCGTTCGTGGTCACGCTGTCCTTCTCTCTTCCGAAGCAGGGCGTGGATCCGGGGGTCGCGCCGATGCGATTCGCGAATCGGGGACCAGACCCCGGACCTCGTCTTCCGACAGCGTACCCGCGGGGCGCGGGCCGGAAGGCCCCGGTGGGACGGGTGTGGTTGATGACTCGCTCACGTCGCGCTCGAGGCGGGGCCGCGCTCGCGGGGCGGTCCGTATCGGCGCAGATCGCCCCTGATCGGCCGTTCTCGGCGACGACGATGTGACCGGCGCGATGTCCTGGCATAGACTCGGCGCGAGCAGGAGGGGGCCCACGTCCTCCTCCCATCGTTGTCCCCAGCTGAGAAGGAGCATTTCGTTGTCACCGTCGGCAGACGCCACCGCGTCCGGTCCCACCGCAGAGGGCCTCGGGCTGAGCAAGGGCCAGGTGGTCCAGGAGTTCGGCTACGACGACGACGTCGACCTCGGGCTGCGTGATGCGATCGAGGACCTCATCGACGCGGACCTCGAGGACGAGGACAGCCAGGAGATGGTCGATGCGGTCGTGCTGTGGTGGCGCGAGGGCGACGGCGATCTCACCGATGCCCTCGTGGACTGCCTCGGGATGCTGTCCCCAGGCGGCCCGATCTGGGTGATCACCCCGAAGGCCGGCCGCGACGGCCACGTGCTGCCCGCGGAGATCGACGAGGCGGCGAGCACCTCGGGTCTGCGCACCATGGGCAACCAGAACCTCGCCCCCGAGTGGTCGGGCACGCGGCTCGCGAGTCGCCAGGCCTGAACGGCCGACGGGCCCGCGGGTCCGCTCCGACGGCTCCCGCGTCCGCACCGACGGGCCTGCGGGTCCGTCCTCGGGTCAATAGCTCAGCTGGTCAGAGCGCCACGTTTACACCGTGGATGTCGGGGGTTCGAGTCCCTCTTGACCCACACGCAGAAGAAGGCCCCCGACCCGCGCGGATGCGCGGGCCGGGGGCCTTCGTGGTCGATCGCTCAGCGGTCGATCGTTCAGACCAGCTCGGGCTGGGGCTCCGGGCGGTGCTCGGAGGAGAGGTCCACCTCGATGACGGGGTAGACCTTGCCGTCCTTCCACGTGGTGGAGAGGTCGGTGGAACGGTCCGAGAGGCTCAGGTAGCGCAGGCCGGCGCTCTGGTCGCGCAGGACGACGGGGCGCTGGGCGCTGCGGGGCATGCGGCGCATGGTGGTCGTGGTGTGCATCTGTTCTCCTTCGGCGCCGGCAGGGCCGACGCATGACGGCGTCGGCGGAGCCGACGCGAGGTTCGGTGCGCCGCCGAGGGTGCCCGGCGGCGGGTGGCGGGTGCGCGACGCGATCTGCGCGTCAGCTGCACGCGGACGGTGCGTGTGCTCCGTGGTCTCCTCCACGAGAGGCGGAGCTCGCACATCTGCCCGTTGCCGCAGCGCCTCATGCGCGTCCCGCTCGCTCGCCGGTGACGGCTCGCTGCGTGACGGCCCCGTGGGAACGGTCCATCGGGCGGCGCTGCGCCACCACGATCCCTCACAACGCCGCCGAGCGCACGTCTATTCCCGTTCGAGGCCCGTTTCCGCAGGTGACGGCGTGACCTCGCACACCGCGGTGCGGCCGTCGGCCCCGGCATGCACCCGCAACACCGACCCGGCCGTCGCGGCCGTCACGGCCTCCGAATGCTCGCGGCGCAGCGTGCGCGCCTGGTCCACATGCATCTCGAGCAGGATCCGCCCTCCCGGTGCGAGCCAGTACGGGCCCTCCGAGAGGATCCTGCGCGCCACGTCCAGTCCGTCGGCCCCGCCGCGCAGGGCTCGCGGCGGCTCGTGCTCGCGCGCCTCGCGGGGCAGCAGTGCGAGCTCACCGTCCGGGACATAGGGAGGGACGGCCGCGATCACGTCGATCGCGCCGCGCAGGACGACGGGCATCGCCGCGAAGAGGTCCCCGAGGTGCAGCTGCGCGCTCGAGGGGAGGTTCGCCCGCGCGCTCTCGAGCGGGAGCGGGTCGACGTCGGCGGCATGCAGGCGGATCCCGGGCACGCGCGCGGCGCTCACGCTCGCGATCGGCGCGACCCCAGCGCACAGCTCGAGCAGCACAGGATCGCGGCCCGACCGCCGTGCGGCGGTGCAGGCTGCGGCCACGGCGAGGCGCGCGAGCAGGCGGCTGCGTCGGCGCGGCACGAAGGTCCCGGGGCGCACCTGCAGCCGCAGCCCGCAGAAGCCGACCTCCCCGAGCACGTGCTCGAGCATCTCCCCGGCGATGCGCCGGGCCGCCGTCTCCTCGAGGTGGTCGACGTCCCGCGCGTGGGAGCGCAGGAGCGCGGCCTCCTCCTCGGCGAAGACGCTCCCGGCCGCGCGCAGCCGCACGACGAGCTCGTCGCCCTCGGGCAGCTCGTCCATCGGCCGGTCAGCTGGGAAGGCGCGTGAGCGCGTAGGCCGCGAGGAGCACGGCGATCAGCACCACGAGCACCACGACCCAGATGACGGCCGTGCGGGCGTCGTGCTGCTTCTCGGCCGGAGTGCGGGGCCGCTCCGGCGCGGCGGCGTCGGACCGCAGGCGCTGGACCATGCGGATGATCGCGGCGACGAGCGCGCCGAGGATGACGACGCCGAAGACCAGGAACATGAACGTGGGCACGGCCACACCCTCTCACGGCCCGACCCTGACGCGGTGCACCCCGCGTTCCTATACTGAAGGGCCAGGCAGCGGGGCGCGCATGCTCCTTCCGAGGGGCCGTCCTCCCGCTGCTCCTTTCGCGTCGGAAGGCTCCGTATGCCCGCGCCCCAGGCGCCCACCGCTGTTGCACCGCTCGACGTCGCCGCGATCCGCGGGGACTTCCCGATCCTCGACCGGATGCTCGACGGGACGACCCCGCTGGTCTATCTCGACTCGGGAGCGACCTCCCAGCGCCCCCGGCAGGTCATCGACGCCGAGGTCGACTTCCTCACCCGGGACAACGCCGCCGTCAAGCGCGGCGCCCACCGCCTCGCCGAGGCCGCGACCGACGCCTACGAGGGCGCCCGTGACCGGATCGCCGCGTTCGTCGGCGTCCGCCGTCCCGAGCAGATCGCCTTCACGAAGAACGCGACCGAGGCGCTGAACGTGCTCGCCCTCGCGCTCGGCGACCCCACCGCCCCCGAGCACCTGCGCGTGCGCGAGGGCGACGAGATCCTCGTGACCGAGATGGAGCACCACGCGAACCTCGTCCCCTGGCAGGAGCTCGCCCGACGCACCGGCGCCACCCTGCGCTGGATCCCGCTGGACGAGGACTTCCGCCTGGACCTCTCCGGGCTCGAGTCGCTGCTCACCGAGCGCACGAAGGTGCTGGCGCTCGCCCACCAGTCGAACGTGCTGGGCACGCTGAACCCGGTCGCCGAGCTCGCGGCGAAGGCCCACGCCGTCGGCGCGCTCGTGGTGCTCGACGCCTGCCAGTCGGTGCCCCACATGCCGACCGACCTGCCCGCGCTGGGTGTGGACGCGGCCGCCTTCTCCGGGCACAAGATGCTGGGGCCGACGGGGATCGGCGTGCTCTGGGGCGCGGGAGAGCTGCTGGAGCAGCTGCCCCCGGTCCTCACGGGCGGCTCGATGATCGAGACCGTCACCATGGAGCGCACCACCTTCGCCGAGCCGCCCGCGCGCTTCGAGGCCGGCACCCCGCCGATCAGCCAGGCCGTCGGCCTCGCCGCCGCCTGCGACTACCTCGACGCCCTGGGCATGGAGGCCGTCGCGGCCCACGAGCGCGATCTCACCCGCCGCGCGATCGAGGGCCTCAAGCAGCTGCCCGGCGTGCGCATCATCGGACCCTCGCTCGACGTCGAGCGCGCCGGAGCCGTCTCCTTCGACCTCGCGGGCCGCCACCCGCACGACGTCGGCCAGGTGCTCGACGCCCGGGGCGTCGAGGTGCGCGTCGGCCACCACTGCGCATGGCCCCTGCACCGCAGGTACGGCCTCGCCGGGACCACCCGCGCGACCTTCTCCGTGTACACGACGCTCGCGGAGGTCGACGCGCTGGTCGAGGGCATGGGCGCCGTCATCGACTTCTTCGCCCGCTTCGAGTGAGAGGAGCTCCCATGGACCTCACCTCCCTGTACACCGACATCGTCTTCGAGCACGACAAGCGGCCCCTCCACGCAGGCCTGCGCGAGCCCTACGAGGCGGAGGTGCATCACGTGAACCCCACCTGCGGGGACGAGATCACCCTGCGCGTGCACCTCGCGGGCGACCCCGAGGACCCTCGCATCGAGGACGTCTCCTACGACGCGACCGGCTGCGCGATGAGCCGCGCCTCGGCCTCGACGATGAGCGATCTCGTGATCGGGCGGACGCTGCACGAGATCGAGCCCGTCTCCGCGCACATGGACGCCGTCATGCACTCACGCGGACGCGAAGAGGGCGATGAGGACCTGCTGGGCGATGCGGTCGCCCTGGTCGGTGCCTCCAAGTTCCCCAACCGCGTGAAGTGCGTCCTCATGTCCTGGAAGGCACTGCACGCCGCGGTCATCGAGGCCGGCGGGCCCCTCGAGGGGGCCCGCGCATGAACGGCGGCGACTCCGCCCCCACCCTCGCCGAGGTGCTCGAGGTCCTCGAGGGCGCCTATCCGCTGCGCTGGGCGGAGGACTGGGACCGTCCCGGGCTCGTCGTCGGCGACCGCCGGGATCCGGCTCACTCCGTGGACCGCGTGCACCTGGCCGTCGACCCGACCGTCGCCGTCGTGCGCGAGGCGCGTGCAGCGGGCGCGCAGCTGCTGGTGACCCATCACCCGCTGCTGCTGCGCGGTGCGTCCTTCCTGCCCTCAGACACCGGCAAGGGCGCGGCGGTCGCCGAGCTCGTCCGCGCCGGGATGTCCCTGTGGTGCGGGCACACCAACGTCGACCGCTCGAGCCTCGGCACCGTCGGCGCCTGGATCCGCGCGCTCGGCCTCGAGGACGTGCGGCCCCTCGCGGCGGGGCCGACGGAGGGCGGGGCCGCACAGGCCGCGCACGGCTCGGAGCTCATCGGCCTCGGCGTCGTCGGCTCGCTGGGGGAGGCGGGGACGGAGGCTGCGAGCACCGTCGCCTCCCTGGCCGACCGCATCGCCGCCCTGGTCCCGGCGACCGCTCAGGGCGTGCGCTTCACGGGCGACCCGCAGCGGCCCGTGCGCCGCGCGGCCGTCTGCCCGGGCGCCGGCGACTCCCTGCTGGAGACGGCGGCCGCGAGCGGCGCCGACGTCTTCATCACCTCCGACCTGCGCCATCACCCGGCGCTCGAGCACCTCGAGTCTGCGGCCGACGAGAGGGCGGTGCCCGCCCTCATCGACGTCGCCCACGCGGCGAGCGAGGCGCTGTGGCTGCCGCTCGCCCGAGAGCTCCTCGCCGCCGCGATGCCGGGGATCGCCGTGAGCATCTCCGAGTTCTCCACCGACCCGTGGACCGGCCGCGCCGGCCCCGCCGTCCCTGATGCGCCCAGCGCCCGCGGCGCCTCCACCGGCCGGGCGCACTGAGCCCATGCCTCCCGCCGCGCCCGGACGCACGCCCCGCCTCGTCCTGCTCAACGGAGCGCCCGGCGCCGGCAAGTCGACGCTCGCGCGGCTGCTCGCCGAGGACCGTCCGCTGACCCTCGCCGTGGACGTCGACCAGCTCAAGCACGCGCTCGGCGGCTGGGAGGAGGACACCGCGGCCTCAGGAATGCGTGCCAGGGAGCTCGCGCTCGCCCTCATCGACGTCCAGCTCGGTGCGGGGCAGGACGTGATCCTCGGCCAGTACCTCGCCCGCACCGCCTTCCCCGAGCAGCTCGAGGCGGCGGCCGCCCGCGCGGGCGCCGAGTTCCGGGAGCTCCTCCTGGAGGTCGACGAGCGCACGCTCGCCGCGCGCCTGGCCGCCCGTGTGGCGGACCCCGCGAGGCCGGAGCAGGCGGTCAACGCCCGCCTCGTCGGCCCGGAGGACGCCGAGCGCCTGCTCGCGTCCCTCGACGCGATGCGCGGCGCCCGACCGCAGATGCAGAGCGTCGACGCGCGCGGCGACCTCGAGGAGACCGCCGATGCCGTGCGCGCACTCCTCGCAGGGGACACCGAGCGGCGCTGAGCGATCAGCCCCGATCGAACCGCCCGGATCGATCGCCGGGCCCGAGCCGCTCCGGCCTCCGCCGCTACTGCCCGCGGTCCACGAGCACCAGACGACTGCCCTCGATCTCGATCCCGAGCCGTCCGGCGAAGGCCTCCTGGAGGAACGCGATGAGCGCATCCTCGTCGGGCAGGGGCCGCGGATCCTCGAGCAGGGCGCGCGTCAGCAGGCCGCGGAAGCGCTTGGCGTCGTGCGAGATCACCGTGCGCTTCCCGCCCGCCTCCTTCACGGGCGCGACCTCGAGGACGTGCACCCCCGCACGGGCCTTCACCGGCATCATCGTGCGATAGGAGCCGGACCGGCAGTCCAGCACGAAGGGCGAGGGCGAGGCCGCGACCTCCTCGAGGATGCCCGGCACGAGCGGCGAGAGATGCGCGCGCCACCACGAGGACGCTTTCCCGAGCCGGTGCACGCGAGAGCCGGCGGAGAGCCGGTAGGCCGGGATCCGATCGGCTCCCGCGTCGACGAGTCCCAGCAGAGCGCTCTGTACGAGCACGCGACGGTCCGGGCCGGGACGGGCGTCGCCGAGCTGGTCGAAGAGCACCCCGGAGTAGACGGAGAGCGGGGCGGCCGCGGGCTCCTCGTCGATCGAGGCCATGCGCTCGACCAGATCCGGGGCGCTCGCGGGGACGCCGAGGTCCTCCGCGGCCGTGCGCCCCCGAGCTGTCGCGCGCGCGGCGCGCAGCATGCGCTCGCGAGGGACCTGGAGCGGGGGATGTGCGAGCTCGTCGAGAGCCAGGGGAGGAGCGGATGCTTCCGGTCGGGTCTTGGTCTCCGACGGCGGCAGCAGGATGAGCACCAGGCGGTCCTTCCAGGGGTGGTGAGGGTGGTGGGGGTGAGGCGGATCCCGTGGTGCAGGGCAGTGCCCGCGGGGCATTAGGATCGTGGGCGGACCAGTCGGCCGGGCAGTCGCGTCTTCGTGCGCATCCTCCGGGATGCGCCGCGGAGCCGAGGAAAGTCCGGGCTCCTTCTGGCACGGTGGTGGGCAACACCCACCCGGAGCGATCCGCGGGACAGTGCCACAGAGAGCAGACCGCCTGCCCGCAGCCTCGTGCTGCGGGCCGGTAAGGGTGAAAGGGTGGTGCAAGAGACCACCGCGGTCCTGGTGACAGGGCCGGCACGGTAAACCCCACCGGGAGCAAGGCCAGACAGGGGACGCACGCAGGTCGCCGGACCGAGTCCCCGGGTAGGCCGCTGGAGGTCGTCGGCAACGGCGATCCGAGAGGGATGACTGCCGATCACAGAACCCGGCTTACAGGCCGGCTGGTCCGCCCCGGCGCCGCACCGCACGGATGCCCCGTGCGGCTGCTTCCCTCGGACATACAGGTCAGTCCTTCTTCTTGCCCTTCTTGGCCTTCTTGCGCTCCTTGCGGGCGAGCACGGCCGCGCCGATGATCCCGGCCTCGTTGCGCAGCGCCGCGGGGAGGATCGGGGCCTCCAGGTCCAGCAGCGGGAGGAACTTCTCGTGCTTCTTCGAGACCCCGCCGCCGACGATGATCAGGTCGGGCGTGAACAGGAACTCGAGCAGCTCGTAGTAGCCCTGCAGCCTTTCGGCCCACTCCGCCCAGCTCAGGTGGCTGCGCTCGCGCGCGGAGTCGGCCATGTACTTCTCGTAGCTCTCGCCCTTGTACAGGATGTGGCCGAGTTCGGTGTTCGGCACGAGCTCGCCGTCGTTGAACAGCGCACTGCCCACGCCCGTGCCGAGCGTGGTCATCAGCACGACGCCCTTCTGGCCGGCGCCCGCCCCGAACTCCATCTCGGCGATGCCGGCGGCGTCGGCGTCGTTGACCACGAAGACGTCGTGGCCCGTGCGCTCGGTGAGCAGCGCGTCCACGTCGGTGCCGATCCAGGAGTCGTCCACGTTCGCCGCGGTCTTGGCGACGCCGTGCTGGATGACGGCGGGGAACGTGACGCCCACCGGCATGTCCTCGTCGATGTCGAAGGAGCCGATGAGCTGGGCGACGGTGTCGGCGACCGCGTCGGGCACCGAGGGCTGCGGGGTGGGGATGCGCAGCCGGTCGTCGGCGAGCTTCCCCTTCTTGAGATTGACCGGGGCGCCCTTGATGCCGCTGCCGCCGATGTCGATGCCGAATGCTTCCTTGCTCATGATCTCTCCTCGCACGGGCCGCGATCCGAGCAATGCGGGCCCTCCGATGGCGCTCCGTCCGGGCCGGTGCCCGCGAGCTGAGGACAGTGTGACAGAGCGGACGGGATGAACCGGACATCGCCCGCGTGCAGGACACGCGCGGGGCGGATGCCGAGATGCCGTGCCGCGCGTGGTCAGACGACGGTCAGCAGCTCGTAGCCGTCGTCGGTGATCACGAGCGTGTGCTCGAACTGGGCGGTGAAGGAGCGGTCCTTCGTGACCACCGTCCAGCCGTCGTCCCACTGCTCCCAGTCCTGGGAGCCGAGCGTGACCATCGGCTCGACCGTGAAGGTCATGCGCTGCTCGATCACGTCGTCGAACATCGGCGCGGAGTCGTAGTGGGGGATCACCAGGCCGTTGTGGAAGCCCTCGGCGACGCCGTGGCCCGTGAAGTCGTGCACGGACTCGTAGCCGAAGCGGCCCACGTACTTCTCGATCACGCGGCCGATCACGTTGACCTGCCTCCCGGCGCGGCCGGCGCGGATCCCGCGCATCATGGACTCCTGGCTGCGCTCGACGAGCTCGGCGACGCGGGGATCGACCTCGCCGACGAGGAAGGTGGCGTTGGTGTCCCCGTGCACGCCCTTCTTGAAGGCGGTGACGTCGACGTTGAGGATGTCGCCGGACTGCATGACGGTCGAGTCGGGGATGCCGTGGCAGACGACCTCGTTGAGGCTCGTGCAGCAGGACTTCGGGAAGCCCAGGTAGCCGAGCGTCGAGGGGTAGGCGCCGTGGGAGACCATGACGTCATGGACGACGGCGTCGATGTCGTCGGTCGTGGCGCCGGGGACGGCGGCCTCGCCCGCGGCCTGCAGCGCGAGAGCGGCGATCCGGGAGGGCTCGCGCATGCGCTCGATGATCTCCGGGCTCTGCACGCGGGGGCCGGAATCGGAGACCGCCTCGTCCTTGCCCACGTACTCCGGACGCTCGATCGAGGCCGGCACCGCCCGCGAGGGCCCCACCCTCCCGGGGACCAGGACCTCGCGGCCCTCCGGACGGATCCATCGCTGCTCTACAGTCATGGGGGCAGTCTCTCACCGCACACGTCAGGAGCAGTCGATGAGCCAGAGCGAGTTCTACTACAACATGGACACCGGCGAGGTCGAGGAGGGCAAGCAGTCCTCGGGCAGCGAGCTCATGGGTCCCTACGCGACCCGCGAGAAGGCGTCGTCCGCGCTGAGGACCGCCGCCCAGAGGAACGAGGCCTGGGAGGGCGAGGACGAGGACTGGGACGAGGAGTGAGGCGTCCCCACGGCCGTCACCCGAGCGAGGAGCTCACTCGAAGGAGTGCTCGGCCGTGGGGTACTCCCTGCTCTCGACGGCGGTGCGGTAGTCGCTCGCCGCGCGCAGCAGCTCGCCGCGCAGATCGGCGAAGCGGCGGACGAAGCGGCCCTCGAACCCGGAGAGACCCGCCATGTCCTGCCACACGAGCACCTGCCCGTCGCAGTCGGGGCCGGCGCCGATCCCGATCGTGGGGATCTCGAGGAACTCGGTGATGCGTCCGGCGACCTCGCTGGGCACGAGCTCGAGGACGACCGCGAAGGCGCCCGCCTCCTGCAGGGCACGGGCGTCCTCGGCGAGGCTGTCCGCGGCGGCGTGATCGCGACCCTGCACGCGGTGCCCGGAGAGGGCGTTGACCGACTGGGGCGTGAAGCCCAGGTGGCCCATGACCGGGATCCCGGCGTCGACCAGCGCGCGGACGGTGTCGGCGCGCGCGGCCCCACCCTCGAGCTTCACGGCCTCGGCGCCCGCGCGCAGGAGCTCCACGCCGTGGCGCACGGCCTCGGCGGCGTCGACCTGGTAGGTGCCGAACGCGAGGTCCGCGACCACCAGGGGGCGACGCACCGCACGGGAGACGGCGCCGGTGAATGTCAGCATGTCCTGGTGGGTGGTGTGCACGGTCGAGTCATAGCCCAGCACAGTGGTGCCCGCGGAGTCGCCCACCAGCAGCACGTCGATCCCGGACTCCTCGAAGACCTGCGCGCTGAGCGCGTCGTACGAGGTGAGCATCGAGAACGTGCGTCCCGCCTCCTTCGCCTCCTGCAGATGGCGCAGGCGCACCTTCGCGGGGCGGGGGGACCGCTCGGAGGGCATCGGGACGGCAGACGTGTTCACGGGGATCCTCCACGGGGCGGCGACGGATGCGGGGCCTGCCGGCGGCGGCAGGGCCGTCCCAGCCTAGCCGCCGCGGGGCTCTGCGGCGGGCGCCGGTGCGACCTGCTCGCAGGGCCGACGTCCGGTGCCCCGTCCCATGGGCACTTCTCCCCATGGCGGGCTCCCAGGGTCCATGCAAGTATTCAGTCACTCGGCGGCCACGTCCGTGGCCGGCACTCACCGAATCACGAGGGGTAGAACGATGAAGACCAGGATCCGAGGAATCGCCAAGGGCCTCGCCGTGGGGACCGGCTCGCTCGCGCTGGCGCTCTCGCTCGCCGCGTGCGGCGGCAGCAGCTCCGACGACGCGTCAGGCGACGACGGCGGTGGCAAGGTGAAGGCCGGGGAGCCCACGGACTCCGACAGCAGCAGCGACGAGGACTCGTCGGCCGCCGACGACACCAGCTCGGACGAGGCCGCGGACGACTCCTCGACCTCCGACGACTCCTCCGCCTCGGACGACTCGGCGAGCGATGATTCGAGCGCCTCGGACGATTCCTCCTCCGACGACTCCTCCGGCAAGGAGATCACGAAGAGCGACGAGAAGGCCGCCGTCAAGAACCTCAAGAGCTTCTACGTCGCCATGGACGACGACGACTACGAGAAGGCGTGCAAGTACGTCAAGAAGGAAGACTCCATGGGGCTCACCGACGACACGTGTGCGAGCACCCTGAAGCAGGCATCGGGCAGCTACCCGGATGACATCGCCAAGTACATCGACCAGGTCGACTTCAAGACCACGCCCAAGGGCAGCGACACGATCGTCGTGACCGTCAGCGGCGCCGGGGACCAGAAGCTCTACATGGCCCGCGACGACGACGGCGAGTTCCGCATCGATCTGCTGCAGACGGGGATGGACTCCTGAGGCTGAGCCTCGAGAGCCTCACCACGAGAGGGGCGGGCACCGCGCGGTGCCCGCCCCTCTCGTCGTCTGCGCGCCCGCACGGTTCCACTGCCACGTGGGACGGGCCGCCGGAGCGCACCCATGCGGCACACTGGACCCATGGAACGCCACCACGATGCTGTCCTGCGCACGGTCGCCGAGAAGGACGTGCGGTTCATTCGCCTCTGGTTCTGCGACGTGGTGGGGACGCTGAAGTCCATCGCGATCTCGCCGGAGGACCTCGAGACCGCCTTCGACGAGGGCATCGGCATCGACGGCTCCACGATCGAGGGCTTCACCCGGGCCTACGAGTCCGACATGCTGCTGCGTCCGGACCCCGCGACCTTCCAGATGCTGCCGTGGCGCGGCGAGGTCGAGGGCACCGGCAGGATGATGTGCGACGTCCTCACGCCCGACGGCGAGCCCGCGGCGTCGGACCCGCGGCGCGTGCTGCGACAGGTCGCCGACCGGGCCGCGGCCCAGGGACTCGACCTCTACGCGCACCCCGAGATCGAGTTCTACCTGTTCAAGGAGCCGTGGGCGCCGGGTCGCCCGCTGCAGCCCGTCGACAACGCCGGCTACTTCGACCACGTCCACAAGGGGCAGGGCCAGGACTTCCGCCGCACGGTCATCAAATACCTCGAGCAGATGAACATCCAGGTCGAGTTCTCCCACCACGAGAACGGGCCCGGGCAGAACGAGATCGACCTGCGCTACGCCGACGCGCTCACCACGGCGGACAACATCCTCAGCTTCCGCACCGTGGTCAAGGAGGTCGCCCTGGGCATGGACCAGGTCGCGACCTTCATGCCGAAGCCGATGATCGAGCATCCCGGCTCGGGCATGCACACACATCTCTCGATGTTCCAGGGCGGCCGCAACGCCTTCCATGAGCCCGGCGCCGAGTACGGCCTCTCGCGCACGGGCCGCCAGTTCATCGCCGGTCTGCTGCGGCACGCCTCCGAGTACTGCGCCGTCACGAACCAGTTCGTGAACTCCTACAAGCGCCTGTGGGGCGCGCAGGAGGCGCCGAGCTTCATCACCTGGGGGCACAACAACCGTTCGGCGCTGGTGCGCGTGCCGTTCCACAAGCCCACCAAGGGCACCAGCTCGCGCGTCGAGTTCCGCGGCACCGACTCGTCGTGCAACCCCTACCTGGCCTTCGCCGTGCTCTTCGCCGCGGGCATGAAGGGCGTCGAGGACGAGTACGAGCTGCCGGAGGGCGCGGAGGACACCGTCTGGGAGCTCACCGACCGCGAGCGCCGCACGATGGGCATCGAGCCGTTGCCCACCGACCTGTACCGCGCGCTCGAGGTCTTCGAGAGCAGCGAGCTGATGGCGGAGACCCTCGGCGAGCAGGTCTTCGAGTTCTTCCTGCGCAACAAGCACGACGAGTGGCGGCGCTACCGCGAACAGGTCACCTCGCGGGAGCTCGAGACCTCCTTCTTCGCAGGATGACCCCGCAACCCCCGTCCCCGTCCCCCTCGCCGTCGGCCGCGTCCTCGTCGGCCGAGCCGCCGAGCACGACCGGAGCGCTCGCGCGCCTCGGCTTCACCCGCACCGACCGCGTCCAGCGCTTCCTCGCCGAGCCCGCTCTCGCGGGCCTCGGCCCCCGGGCGGCGGAGGCCATCGGCCGCGTCCCCGATCCCGACGAGGCCGTCCTCGGCCTGCTCCGCTTCGCGGAGGCCTCCCTCGAGGCGGGCCGCGAGCGGGAGCTCGGCGAGCTGCTCGGCAGCGTCGGGGAGCGCGGCGGCCCGGGGGAGCGGCTGATCCGGGTGCTGGGCACCTCGGCGGCACTCGGCGACTTCCTCACCCGCCACCCCGATCGGGCCGTCGCCCTGCACAGCGAAGAGGACACGCTGACGCTCGACGCGGCGGACGTCCGCGCGCGCATGCTCGGCGCGGTCGGCGCCGTCGCGGGCGCCGAGATCCCGCTCGCCTCGCTCAGCGGCCGCGAGGGCCGCGACGCCCTGCGCATCGCCTACCACGAGCGGCTCCTGCAGATCGCCGCGGCCGACGTCACCGCGCCCGACCCCGTCGCCATCCAGCCCTTCGTCTCCGCCTCCCTCGCCGACCTCGCGGGGGCGTCCCTCGAGGCCGCGCTCGCGATCGCCCGCACGGCCGTCGACGACCAGGAGTCGGTGCGCCTCGCGGTCCTCGCGATGGGCAAGACCGGGGCCCGCGAGCTGAACTTCATCTCCGACGTGGACGTCGTCTACGTCGCGGCGCCCGCCGCCGAGGACGTCGACGAGCGCACCATGACCGCCGTCGGCTCCGCACTCTGTCGCGAACTCGCCCGGGTGTGCGCGGACCGCACCGGCGAGGGGTCCCTGTGGCAGGTCGATGCGAACCTGCGGCCCGAGGGCAAGGACGGCGAGCTCGTGCGCTCCCTGGACTCCTACCGCCGGTACTACCAGCGCTGGGCGGAGTCCTGGGAGTTCCAGGCCCTGCTGAAGGCACGCTTCGTCGCCGGCGACGCGGAGCTCGGCCGCGCCTTCGAGGAGATGGTCGAGCCCTGGATCTGGCAGGCCGCCACCCGCGACGGCTTCGTCGAGGACAGCCGCGCCATGCGCCGACGGGTCATCGCCCACATCCCGCACGCGGAGGCCGACCGCAACATCAAGCTCGGCCCGGGGGGGCTGCGCGACGTCGAGTTCACCGTGCAGCTCCTGCAGATGGTCCACGGGCGCACCGACGAGTCCCTGCACGTGCGCGGCACCCTGCCGGCCCTCGAGCGCCTGGGCGCGGGCGGCTACATCTCGCGTCGCCACGTCGTCGAGCTCGACGGCGCGTACCGCTTCCTGCGCACCGTCGAGCACCGTCTGCAGCTGCATCGGATGCGCCGCACCCAGGTGCTGCCCACGGCGGAGGCCGACCTGCGGCGCCTCGCGCGCAGCGTCCACATCGCGCCGCAGGACTTCCGGGGCGTCTACGAGCGCACCCGGCGTCGCGTCCGCCAGCTGCACGAGGAGATCTTCTACCGGCCGCTGCTGCTGACCTCCTCGCAGCTCAGCGACGACGAGGTGCGGCTCTCGGCCGAGTCCGCGCGGGCGCGGCTCGCGGCGATCGGCTACCGGGACCCGCGCCGGGCCGTGGACCACATCCGGGCGCTCACCGAGGGCATCTCCCGGCGCGCCGCGATCCAGCGCCAGCTGCTGCCGGCGCTGCTCGAATGGTTCGCCGACGGCATCGATCCCGACCTGGGCCTGCTCGCCTTCCGGCGGCTGTCCGACACCATCGGCTCCGCGCACTGGTATCTCGCCCTGCTGCGCGACAGCGGCGTCGCCGCCCGGCGCCTGACCCGCGTGCTCTCGAGCTCCCGGTTCGTCGGCGAGCAGCTCGAGAAGGTCCCCGAAGCCGTGCGGTGGCTGGGCCGCGACGACACCCTGCGGCCGCTGAGCCGCGAGAAGCTGCACGAGGAGTTCCTCGCCGTCATCCGCCGCGTCGACTCGATCGAATCCGCGCAGGACCTGCTGCGACGCGCCCGACTGCGCGAGCTGCTGCGGATCTCCATGGCGCACCTGCTGGGCCTGCTCGACGCGCGCGCCGCCGCCCGCGGCCTCACCGACCTCGCCGAGGCCGTCCTCGAGGCGGGCCTCCTGGTCTCCTACCACGCGGTCGCGCGCGAGCGCGGGGCGATCGGCGAGGACGTCGCCCCCGTGCGCGACGACCTCGAGCTCAGCGCCCGCGACCTGCGCGAGCGGCGCTCGGACCCCTCGCGGGCGCTCGGCGTGGAGATGGCCCTCGTGGCGATGGGCAGCTTCGGGGCCCGGGAGATGGGCTACGCCTCCGACGCCGACGTCCAGTTCGTCTTCGTCGACCGCGGCGCGGGGGAGCAGGCGGGCACGATCGCGGTCGCGATCGCGACCCAGGTGCAGCGGATCCTCAACGCACCCTCGGCGGGCGCGGACATGAAGGTCAACGCCGACCTGCGCCCCGAGGGGCGCAACGGACTGCTCGCCCGCAGCCTCGACGCCTGGCGCGACTACTACCGGCGCGACGCCCTGACCTGGGAGAAGCAAGCCCTCGTGCGCGCGCGCGTCGTGGTCGCCTCGCGGGATCTGCAGGAGCAGATCGAGGCCGCCATGGACCTCCACCGCTATCCCCGCGGCGGCCTCGGAGAACCGGCCCGCAGGGAGATCGCGACCATGAAGGCGCGCGTGGAGTCCGAGCGCCTGCCCCGCGGCACGGATCCGGCCCGCCATCTGAAGCTCGGCCGCGGCAGCATGACCGACGTCGAGTGGGTCGCCCAGCTGCTCGTGCTCGAGCACGCGCACGACGTCCCCGAGCTGCGCAGCACCACCACCCTGCGGATCCTCGAGGAGGCCCGGCACGCGGAGCTGCTCACCCCGCGGCAGCAGGAGGACCTCACGGTGGCCTGGACGCTCGCCTGGCAGATGCGCCGCGCGATCTTCCTGTGGCGCGGCCGCGAGGGCGACGTGCTGCCCGCCGACCGCATCGACCTGTACGCGGTCGCCGTGCTCGTGGACGGCGACGAGGGGAGCGCCTCCGAGCTCGAGGAGAACTACCTGCGCGCGACCCGCCACGCGCGCACGGTCGCCGAGGAGATCATCTTCGGGGACGGCGACTGATCGGACCCGTCCCGTCGGGATCGCGAGCGGGACGGGGCGCGCACGGAGAGCGAGCACACATCCGCCGCTCGCCCGTCCACAGCGTCCCGCCCGCAGGCGGCCGATCGCCGTACGCTGAGCAGGGCCGTCCCGTCCGTCGTCCCTCCGAGGAGCCATGACCACACCCAAGCTGAGCGAGCAGACCGCACGCGGGCGCATGTACCGCATCGAGCCGGACGGCAAGCCGGTCTATCCCTCGATCACCACGGTCGCCGGGATGCGCGCGAAGGACCATCTGCAGGGCTGGTACGCGACCATGGCCTCCAAGCGGGCGCTGGACATGTACGCCTGGCTGGACCGCAACCCCGATCGCGCCGCCTCCGAGATCTCCCGGGTCTCGCGCGATCGCTGGGCCACGCAGAAGCGCATCGCCGCGGCGGCCGAGGAGCACACCCGCATCGCCTCCGAGTTCGGCACCCTCGTGCATGCCGCCTGCGAGGAATGGGGACGCGCCGGTGAGCGGCCGACGCCAGACCAGGTCTCCGCGATCGCCGAGGACATGCGCCGTGAGGACGGCGCCTTCGCGAGGGAGCCCAGCGCCGAGAACCTCCTCGCGCGCGCGGCAGTGCGCCTGGACGGCTACGGGAGGTTCCTCGAGGAGTTCCAGCCCGAGTTCGTCGAGGTCGAGCAGACGGTCGTCAACCACACCGTGGGCTACGCGGGCACCACGGACTGCATCGTCCGGGTCGGCGGCGCACTGCTGAGCGGCGACATCAAGACCTCGAAGAAGGTGCGCGGTGACTACGCGCTGCAGGGCGTCGCCGTCGTCAACGCCGAGGCGCTGCTCGACGAGGACGGCACCGTGCGCGAGATGCCCGAGCTCACGGGTGCGTTCATCATCCATCTCCCCGAGGCCGGCGGATACTCCGTCGTCCCGCTGAAGACGGGCCCCGAGGAGTTCGAGGCCTTCACGGCGCTGCGCCGCATCTGGGCCTTCGAGGCCGACGACTGCGTCCTCGAGACCTGCAGCCAGCCCCAGCAGCTGCTGGTCTCGCTGCTGAAGTCCAAGGGCGGGCTCGGCGGGATCGACGCCCTCGGCTGATCCGCCCGCGCCCGGTCGGCGGCCGGCGGTCTCCCCTCACCCCCGCTCAGCCGTCGGGCCGCAGGATCCCTCGCGCCCGCGCTCTGGCGACCGCGTCGGTGCGGCTGCCCGCCCCGAGCTTGTCGAAGACGTGCACGAGGTGCGTCTTGACCGTCGCCTGGGACAGGAACATCTCGGCGGCGATCTGCGCGTTCGTGCGGCCCGCGGCCACCAGCAGCAGCACCTCCCGCTCCCTCTCGCTGAGCGCCTCGGGCCCCGTGGGGTCCAGGCGGGAGCGCACCCGCTCGTCGACCACCCGGGAGCCGAGCGCGGCGCGCCGCACCGCGGTCGCCAGCTCCTCGGGCGAGGAGTCCTTGAGCAGGTAGCCGGAGGCTCCCGCCTCCATCGCCTCGAGCACGTCCTGGTCGTTGTCGTAGGTGGTGAGCACGACGACGGCGGGCGGGTCCTCCACCGCCCGCAGATCGGGGATCACGGCGCTGCCGCGCAGACGGCTCGTCGTGAACTGCAGGTCCAGGAGCACCACGTCGACGTCACCGCGCCGGGCACGGTCACGGGCGGCCTCGGGGGAGTCGGCCTCGGCGACCACCTGCAGGTCCTCGTGCGCGTCGAGCACCCAGACCAGGCCGCGGCGGACGATCGCGTGGTCGTCGGCCACCAGGATCCGGATCATCGCTGCTCTCCCTCCTCGTTCGTCGTCCGCTCGTCGTGCCCGTCGGCTGCACCTGCGCGCGTCGGCGGTGCGCCGAGCGGCACGCGGACCTGCACCGCCGTCCCCTCACCGGGAGCGCTCTCGAGGGCCATGGCGCCTCCGAGCGCCCGGGCGCGCGCCCTCACCGTGCGCAGCCCGAAGCCCTCGGCGGCTCCCTCGGGACTCCCCGGCGCCATCCCCACGCCGTCGTCGACCACGTCGAGGACCAGGTCGCCGTCCTGCACGGAGAGCGTCGCGACGGCGCGGGCGGCATCGGCGTGCTGGAGGACGTTGCCCAGCAGCGAGCGCAGGATCCGCTCGAGGCCGCTCGCCGTGCGCTCCGGCACGAGGCCCGGCGTCCCGGGGTCGAGCTCGCAGCGGAGGGAGACGACGGGAGAGGCTCCTGCCGCGGGCGCCGTCTCATCGATCACGGCGCGCAGGCGCTCCTCGAGGCCCATGCCCTCGCGCTCGTCGGCCGCCTCCTGGTCGACGAAGGAGCGGGTCTGCCGGCTCGTGAGCGCGGCCGTCCTCCGGGCCTCGCCCAGGTGTCCGAGGGCAGTGGGGGAGTCACCGCCCTCGAGCGCGGTGCGCGAGGCGTCCAGCAGCATCTGGATGGACAGCGCCGACTGCGCGACGGTGTCGTGCAGCTCGCGGGCGATGCGCGTGCGCTCCTCCGCACGGGCCGCCTCGCGCTGGGTGCGCGCGAGATCCTCCTGCGCGGCGAGGAGATCGCGCGCGAGGCGGGTCCGCTCGTCGATCTCCTCCTGGAGGGCGCGCACCGCGAGCACCACCGCGAGTGCCACGAGGGCGCCGATCACCGGGCCCACGACGCCCGCGACCGGAAGTGCGCCCTGCCAGGCGGCGAAGCCTCCGACGGCGATCGCCGTGACCAGGACGAGGCCCACGATCCCGCCGGCGAGCGGCAGCGCATAGAGGACGGCGAAGTCGAGTCCGAAGGCGATCCACGTCGCATCGGGGGTGAGGGCGAGGCACGCGGCCCAGGCGAGGACCGCGGGCAGGAGATGGCCGAGCGCGCGCCACGATCCGCGGTGGTCGGCGCCGCGTCCGGCGGTCCGGCGAGCCCCGATCGAGTAGACGCTCACGAGCACGATCAGCAGCACCAGGCGGGCCAGGGCGCTCGCGGAGGGCAGATCGCCCAGGGTGCGCAGGGCGACGACCACCACGAGCAGGTAGAGCAGCACGTGCACGAGCCAGCGCAGGGCGAGCGCGTACGGGGTGTGTGAGGGCAGGGCGCGCTCGGGCATGCAACGATCGTATCCAGTGCACGCCCCGCTCATCGCACCCGGACGTGACGAACCGGCCCCCGACACGCGTCACCGCAGGTCGAGGGCCGGTTCGTCAGATCACCGCAGGGGTCGGCTCAGATGTCGTAGTAGAGCTCGAACTCGAAGGGGTGCGGGCGGAAGCGGAACGGGTCGATCTCGTTCTCGCGCTTGTAGCTGATCCAGGTCTCGATGAGGTCCTGGGGGAACACGTCGCCCTCGGTGAGGTACTCGTGATCCGCCTCGAGGGCGTCCAGGGCGGCGCCGAGGGACTCGGGCAGCTGCTTGATCTGCGCGTGCTCCTCCGGGGGCAGCTCGTAGAGGTCCTTGTCGATCGGCTCCGGCGGCTCGATGCGGTTGCGGATGCCGTCCAGGCCCGCCATCAGCTGCGCGGCGAAGGACAGGTACGGGTTCGCCGACGGGTCGGGCGCGCGGAACTCCAGGCGCTTCGCCTTCGGGGAGGTGCCGGTCACCGGGATGCGGATCGCGGCCGAGCGGTTGCGCGCCGAGTAGACCATGTTCACGGGCGCCTCGAAGCCGGGCACCAGACGCTTGAAGGAGTTCACCGTGGGGTTGGTGAAGGCCACGAGCGAGGGGGCGTGCTCGATGAGGCCGCCGATGTACCAGCGGGCGAGGTCCGAGAGGCCGCCGTAGCCGCGCTCGTCGTAGAACAGCGGCTCGCCGTCCTTCCACAGCGACTGGTGGGTGTGCATGCCCGAGCCGTTGTCGCCGAACAGGGGCTTGGGCATGAAGGTGGCGGTCTTGCCGTTCTCCCAGGCCGAGTTCTTGATGACGTACTTGAACTTCATGACGTCGTCCGCGGCCTTGCGCAGCGTGTCGAAGGTGTAGTTGACCTCCTGCTGGCCGGCGGTGCCCACCTCGTGGTGCGCGCGCTCGACGTTCAGGCCGACCTCGTGCAGGCGCACGACCATCTCGTCGCGCAGGTCCGCCATCTGGTCGTTGGGGGAGACCGGGAAGTACCCGCCCTTGACGCGGGTCTTGTAGCCCTGGTTGCCGCCGAAGTCCGACTCGTCGCGGTCGGAGTTCCACGAGGCCTCGTCCGAGTCGATGTGGTAGCCCGCGCCCTGCATCTCGGTCTTGAAGCGGATGTCGTCGAAGATGTAGAACTCCGCCTCGGCCGCGAAGAACGCTGTGTCGGCGATGCCCGTGGAGCGCATGTACTCCTCGGCCTTGGTGGCGACGGTGCGCGGGTCGCGCGAGTACGGCTCATCGGTGAACGGGTCGACGATCGAGAAGTTGATGACGAGCGTCTTGCGCTCGCGGAAGGGATCCACGTACGCGGTGTCGAGATCCGGCACGAGCTTCATGTCCGACTCGTGGATCGCCTGGAAGCCGCGGATCGACGAGCCGTCGAAGAGCTGGCCGGTCGCGATGGCGTCCTGGTCGAAGGTGCTCGCCGGCACGTTGAAGTGCTGCATCACACCGGGGAGGTCGCAGAAGCGGATGTCGACGAACTCGACGCCCTCCTCCTCGATGAACTTGATGGCCTCACTGGGATTGCTGAACACGTCTCCTCCATCCGCATGCTCCCGCATGCGCTGCTGAACCCCTGGGGGCGGTCACCGGACGACGCGCGCGGTGCTGACCGCCGTCCTGGATCGCGGCGGACCGCGACCCTGCTCCCCGAAGTCTAGGACGCGCGCCCGAGAGGTCCCCGCGCCCGCCGGAGGACCCGACGGCGCCGCGGAGCGGCGTCGGCACAGCGGCCGACCGGCCCTGCGGACGGGTCGATGCGCCCTCGCAGCGGTCCCCGTGGCCGCTCTCACGGACTCGCGAGCGCATGCGCGCGCCGCCGTCGGAGATGGGTTCAGTAGGCTGGGGCGGTGATCGAACGCAAGGATCTGGGTGCCTGGCTCGAGGGCCCGCCGGTGGATGCCGAGTACGTCCCCGGCTCCCGTCTGGGGCTTCCGGCCGAGGGCTCGGGATCGGTCGCGCCGTTCGGTCGCCGCGTGCTCTCGCTGCTGATCGACTGGGGGCTGTGCCTGCTGATCTCGCAGTTCACCGCGAAGGGCGCGCCGATGGCCACGCTGGCCCTCTTCGCTGCGGAGAACATCCTGCTCATCAGCCTGTTCGGCCTCACCGTCGGTCAGCTCGTCATGCGCGTGCGCGTCACGCCGGCCGCGGGCCGGATGCCGATCCTCGTGCGCTCCCTCCTGCGGACCGCGCTGCTGCTCCTGGTGATCCCGGGGATCATCTGGAACCGCGATCGCCAGCCCCTGCACGACGTCGCCGCGGCGACGGCCGTCGTCCGCGCCTGACAGAGCCTTCGACCCCCGGTGCCGACCCGGGGGCGCGACCGCGATGCCGCGCAACCGGCGTGGACGCCCGCGTGTCCGTCACGGCACCGGCGAGGACGGGGGAGGGCGCAGCCGTCCTCCGTTCACCCCGCCCTCACGCGCTCGGCGCGGTCCTCCCGACACTCGCGACCCGGCCCCCTCGCTGTCCACCAGCCGTCGGAATCAATGCTCTGACCTGCACTTCCATTCAGATCACGTTTGGATAACGAATATCACGGAACGGTAACGGCCTCGGCGCGAGCCGATCACGACGGGCCCGGCGGACGACGCGGCACGGCGTTCACGGCCTCTCGCTCCCTCACGGCACGCGAACGCCCCCGCCGTCCGTGCCGTCGTGGACGGCAGGGCGGCGGGGGCGCCGGGTGGTCGCGGGACGCGCTCGGACGTGAGCGCTGGGGCGGGAGGGCTCAGCGCCCTCCGCGCATCATGGCCTTCTTGCTCATGCCGCGGGTGCGCGTGGGATCGATGCCCTTGGGGACCGCGGTGCGCAGCGAGGGCGTGAGGGCCGCGAGGCGCTTGCCCACGGCAGCGGACTCGTCCTTGGTGAGCGTCTTCTTCATGCGCGTCAGGTACGAGGGGAGCTTGTGCAGCGGGGTCTGGTCCTCGCCGTCGCCCACGACGATCCGATGGATCGGGATCGGCTCGTTGTTCAGCACGCGCTTGACCCGACGGGTCTCCTTCTCGAGCATCCGCATCGAGGGGCCCGAGCCGTCCTCGGCGACGATCGCGACGCCTGCGCGGCCGGAGGCGCGGAAGATCATCTTCTGCGAGCGCGGGTCCATCTGCACGGGCTCCTCCTCGACGTTCCAGCCGCGGCGGATGGACTGCATGGCCGCGAGCGGGGCGCCGGACTGGCCCTTGATCCGGTTGAACGCGGCGGACTCCGCCTTGCGCGCGAGGATGAACATCGCGGCGAGCAGACCCACGGCGATGCCCAGGAAGATCCCGTACCAGACCATGCCCAGGATGAGCTTGCTGAGGATCGTCAGCACGAGGATCGAGACGACCAGCGCGCCGATCATCCAGGGCAGGGTCGAGCGGTCGGCCTCCTGGGTGACCTTGAAGACCTCCACCATCTGCTTGATGCGGCCCTGCTTCTTGGGCTTCGCCGCGGTGGCGTCCGTGTCCTTGGTGCGTGCCATGGTTCTTCCTAAATGAGGTGTCAGCCCGCCTGCGCGGCGGACATGCGAGCGACCACGCTCGCCGCCTCCTGCCGGGCGGGGGTGTCCTGGTCGAGGTGCCGGAGGTTCTCGGGGATCTCGCGGCCGAGCTTCTTCATCGCCTGCGCCCACAGTCGGCCCGAGCGGTACGAGGAGCGCACCATCGGCCCCGCCATGACGCCGAGGAATCCCATCTCCTCGGCCATCTCGGAGAGCTCGACGAACTCCTGGGGCTTGAGCCAGCGGTCGATGGGGTGGTGCAGCTTCGAGGGGCGCAGGTACTGCGTGATCGTGATGATGTCGCAGCCGGCGTCGTGCAGGCTCTGCAGGGAGTCGACGACCTCGTCGGGCGTCTCGCCCATGCCGAGGATCAGGTTCGACTTCGTGATCATGCCGGCCGACTTCGCCATCGAGAGCACCGAGAGGCTGCGCTCGTAGCGGAAGGCCGGACGGATCTGCTTGAAGATCCGCGGCACGGTCTCGAGGTTGTGCGCGAAGACCTCGGGGCGCGCGTCGAAGACCTTCTGCAGCGCCGTGTCCGAGCCCTTGATGTCGTCGATCAGCAGCTCGACCCCGCAGCCGGGGTTCAGGGCGTGCACCTGCGTGCAGGTCTCGGCGAACAGCCCGGCGGCGCCGTCGGCCAGGTCGTCGCGGGCCACGCCCGTGATGGTCGAGTAGCGCAGGCCCATCTCCTTGACGGACTCGGCGACCTTGAAGGGCTCCATCGGATCCAGCGGATCGGGCTTGCCCGTCGCGATGTCGCAGAAGTCGCAGCGCCTCGTGCAGCGATCACCCCCGATGAGGAACGAGGCCTCGCGGTCCTCCCAGCACTCGAAGATGTTGGGACAGCCCGCCTCCTCGCACACGGTGTGCAGGCCGCGGCCGTGCACCCGCTTCTTCATGGCGGTGTACTCCGGGCCCATCACGGCGCGGGTCTTGATCCACTCGGGCTTGCGCTCGATGGGGGTCTCGGCGTTGCGTGCCTCGACGCGGAGCAGACGGCGTCCCTCGGGAGCGATCGTCACGCGTTCCTCCTCCGTTCGCGGTGTCGGTCCAGTCTAGTGGCGCGCGCGCCGCGCGGCCGCGTCAGCGTGAGCGCGCCGACGTGCGCTCCGCCACGAGATCGGTCATGGCGGCCTCGGCGACGTCGATGACCTCGGCGACCGGAACCCTCCGGCCGAGCTCCGCACTCAGGCTCGTCACCCCGGCGTCGTCGATCCCGCAGGGGATGACGTTCTCGGCCCAGGAGAGGTCGTTCGCGCAGTTCAGGGCGAAGCCGTGCATGGTCGTGCGCTTGGAGACGCGCATGCCGATCGCTGCGAGCTTGCGGTCCTCCTCCCCCTCGCGGACCACCCAGACGCCGCTGCGGCCCTCGACCGGCGCCGTCTCGAGCGAGAACGCCGCGGCCACGCCGATGAGCGCCTGCTCGAGCGCCCTCACGAAGCCGACGACGTCGATCGGCGCGGGGAGGGTGACGATCGGGTATCCGACGAGCTGCTGGGGGCCGTGCCAGGTGATCTTGCCGCCGCGATCGATGTCGACCACGGGGGCGCCGTCGCGGGGGCGCTCGTTCTCGGACGTGAGCTTGCCGGCGGTGAAGACGCTCTGGTGCTCGAGCAGGATCAGCGAGTTCGGCCGACGCCCGGCCACGACATCGGCGTGGACCTGCCTCTGCACGTCCCAGGCGGCGTGGTACTCGACGGGGCCCGGGGGGAGCCCGAACTCGTCGTGCTGGTCCCCTCCGGGGAGGTCTTCGCTGAAACCGAGGCGGATGACGTCGAGCACGCCCTCCAGCGTACCGCCGAGGGGACCGGCCGACGGACGCGTCCAGGACCCGCCCTGCGCGGCTCCGGGGACCGTGCCCCCGCCCCGCTGCCTGCGGATTGTGGATGACGGGGAGGGGCGGGCCACGCGCAGGTGTTCACTGTGCCCATGACTGCGCATGAGGAGCCCGAGGTCGGCGGCGAGGAGCCGTCCGAGGCCGTGCTCGCCGTCGTGTCCTCGCACGGCGACCAGGAGGTGCTGCTGGTCGAGCGGGACGGGAGGCGATGGTGCCGGGTGCGTGCCACCACGCGCGAGGAGAGGGCGCATCTGCGCGACGTCGCGCGCCTTCTGGACGCCCTCGGGGCGGACGGGGTGAGGGCGGCGCCGCGGCTGCGGGGCGAGGACCCGGCCGGGCTGCTCCTGGAGCCGCATGCTCCGCTGCGCCTGGGCGGCGGCAGGCGCCGGGCCCAGCCCGAGGAGTCGACACCGCCCACGCTCGAGCGGCATGCGCTGCACGATGCCCGCGAGGACCTCGAAGGCCTCGTGAGCGCACTGCATGCGCGCGGCTGGGTGGTCGGCCTCGCGCCCGGCGCGGGACTGGGGGCGAGGCCCGACGGCACGGTGGTGATCTCGGACCTGCGCGCACTGCGGCGCGAGGGATCGGTGGGCGCCCGCATGCAGGACCAGCACTGGCTCGATTCCGTGCTCGAGGATCAGGGACGCACGCTGCGCAGGCGGCTCGACACGCTCCCAGGACACACGACGGCCCACGCCGCGAAGGAGACCGCTTCGCCGGCGCCCGCGCCCGCCGCATCCCCTTCTCCTCCCGTGCCCGTTCCTTCGTCTCCTGCGTCCCCGTCCGCTCCGGACCCTCCCGTCCCTGCCCCGCCCCCGGCGTGGTCCGAGGGGTGGCGGGCGCGTCTCGCACGCGGCACGGACCCGACGCAGGCCTTCGTGTCCGACGAGGGGATCCTCGGCCCGGAGGCCCGTGACCCTGCACCACGGGGCCTCTCGCCGAGATCCCTCCGCGGGCGGCGCCCGGCCCGCGGACGGAGCGGTCCCACCCGCCATCGGCGCCCGCGCTGGTGGGTTCCGCGGCGCGGCATGGTGCTCGTGGCCGCTGCCGCCGTGCTCGTGCTCGGAGGCGGCGCGACAGCAGTCGGCACCGCACTGGTCCACCGCGACGCTCCGGCACCCGTCGCGTCCCCGGTGCCGTCCGAGACTCCGATGGCGACCGAGACCTCGGCGTCCTCCGACACGGCCTCCTACGCCCCCGCCGATGCGCCCGTGGCGGAGGCGACCGGGGTCGAGGACCCCCGTGCGCTCGTGCAGGAGCTCGCACTCGGCCGCCACCGCTACGTGACGGGACGGGCGGAGACGACCGTGTGCGCCCAGGGCAGTCCCGCCGCCGCGCAGGACGAGGCCCTGCGCGGCGCCTACCAGGACGTCGAGGTGGAGGGGGAGGGGCCGGCGGTGACGAGCGCGCAGATCGAGCAGCTCGACGAACAGGACGGGACCGCGCGTGTCCGGGCCACGCTCGACCAGGGCGAGCTGCGGCTCACCACGAGCGACGGCGCGGTCGTGGTCCGGCCTGCGGCCGGTGAGCGGGAGGTCGTCCTCGACCTCGTCCGCGAGGACGGCAGCTGGCGGGTGCGCGCCGCAGGCCCCGTCGAGGCCTAGTCCGCGAGCGCCCGGCAGGAACGCCCCGAGACGCGCGAGAGCCCGGCACCGATCACGGTGCCGGGCTCTCGCGGTGCGGTGCGCTGCGGCGGATCAGCCGCAGCGGATCAGACCGTCACAGGCCGAGCTCGGACCCGAAGGCCCCGCCCTCGAGGCGCTGCTTCATGAAGGACAGGAAGCGCGCCGCGTCCCCGCCGTCGACCAGGCGGTGGTCGTAGGAGAGGAACAGGTACATCATCGAACGGACGGCGATCACCTCGTCGCCCTCCTCGGTGGTGATCACCGCGGGACGCTTGACGATGGTGCCGCAGCCCAGGATGCCGACCTGCGGGTTCGGCACGATCGGGGTGTCGAACAGGGCGCCGCCGGAGCCGGTGTTCGTGATCGTGAAGGTCGCGCCCTGAAGGTCGTCCGGACCGAGCTTGTTGCCCTTGGCCTTCGACCCCAGCTCGCCGATCTGGCGCGCGAGGCCCGCTAGGTTCAGGTCGCCGGCGTTCTTGATGACCGGGACCACGAGTCCGCGATCGGTGTCCGCGGCCATGCCGATGTTCTCGGAGCCGTGGTACTTGATGACGTCGCCGTCGATCTCCGCGTTCAGCTTCGGGTACGTCTTCAGCGCCTCGACGGCCGCCTGCATGATGAACGGCAGGAAGGTCAGCTTGGCGCCCTCGCGCTGGGCGAAGGAGTCCTTGGCCTGCGTGCGCAGCTTCGCGATGCGGGTCATGTCGACCTCGACCGCCGTGGTCAGCTGCGCCTGCGTCTGCAGGGACTCGACCATCCGCGAGGCGACGATCTTGCGCAGACGCGACATCTTCTCCTCGGTGCCGCGCAGCGGGGAGACCTCGACCTTGGGAGCCTGGCCGGACGGGGCCGCCGACGCCGGAGCGGCGGCGGGCGCCGCGGCCGGGGCGGACGCCGCCTTCTGCTCGTCGATCGCCTTCTGGACGTCCTGCTTGCGGATGCGGCCGCCGAGACCGGAGCCGGTCACCGTGGACAGGTCGACGCCCGCATCGGCCGCCATCTTCCGCACGAGGGGCGTCACGTACCCGGAGGCCTCGGCGCCGGAGACGGCGTCAGCGGCCTTCGGGGCCGGGCTCGACGACGCGGCGGGCGCGGCATTGGGTGCCGGGGCGGACTCGGGAGCCTTCTCAGCGGGCTTCGACTCCGCCTTCTCCTCGGGCTTCGGCTCTGCCTTCTCCGCAGGCTCCTCCGCCGCCTTCTGCGCGGGCTCCTCCTGGGGAGCGGCCGCCGGGGCGGCCGGGGCGGAGGAGGCGCCGGAGGCGTCGCCGATGACGGCGATCACGGAGCCGACCTCGGCGTCCTCGTCCTCCTGGACGCGGATCTCGAGCAGCGTGCCGCCGACGGGCGAGGGGATCTCGGTGTCGACCTTGTCGGTCGAGACCTCGAGCAGCGGCTCGTCCTCGTCGATGCTGTCGCCGACCGACTTGAGCCAGCGGGTGACGGTGCCCTCGGTGACGGACTCGCCGAGCGCGGGCATGGAGACCTCGGTGCCGCTCGCGGAGCCGCCCGCCGGGGCCGCACCCGCCGAGCCCTCGTCCTGGGAGGAGTCGGAGTCGTCGAAGGAGGCGGGCTGCTCGGAGGCGGACTGCTCGGTCGAGGGGGCGGCGGTCTCGTCGGAGCCGAGGTCCTCACCGCCGTCCTGCGACGCGTCCTCGCTCGCACCCGAGTCCCCGGAGTCGGAGTCGCCGGAGCCCGAGCCGGCGCCGATCAGGACGAGATCGGCGCCGACCTCGGCGTCCTCGTCCTCCTCGACCAGGATCTTCTCGATCGTCCCCGAG
Source organism: Brachybacterium sp. NPDC056505 (assembly GCF_042794925.1). Classification (NCBI taxonomy): domain Bacteria; kingdom Bacillati; phylum Actinomycetota; class Actinomycetes; order Micrococcales; family Dermabacteraceae; genus Brachybacterium; species Brachybacterium sp. NPDC056505. Next base: position 141,313 of record NZ_JBHTSV010000003.1, on the reverse strand, counting down.
ACGGGGGAGGGGATCTCGGTGTCGACCTTGTCGGTCGAGACCTCGAGCAGGGGCTCGTCGACCTCGACGGTGTCACCGACGGACTTGAGCCACCGGGTGACGGTGCCCTCGGTGACGGACTCGCCGAGTGCCGGCATCTTCACGGTTTCGGACATGTTCTTCTCCTCCTGGGGGCGGCTCAGGCGTGGGCGTGCAGAGGCTTGCCGGCGAGCGCGAGATGCGCCTCGCCCAGTGCCTCGTTCTGCGTCGGGTGGGCGTGGATGAGGGAGGCGACGTCCTCGGGGTAGGCCTCCCAGTTGACGATGAGCTGCGCCTCACCGATCTGCTCGGACATGTTGGTGCCGATCATGTGGACGCCCACGACCGGGCCGTCCTTCTCCCGGACGAGCTTGACGAAGCCCGTCGTTCCCAGGATCTGGGACTTGCCGTTGCCGCCGAGGCCGTACTCGTAGGTCTCGACGCCCTCGTCGCCGAACTCCTCCTTGGCCTGCTTCTCGGAGAGCCCGACGGACCCCAGCTGCGGCTCGCAGTAGGTCACGCGCGGGATGCCGGACTCGATGATCGGGGCGGGGTTCAGGCCGGCGATGCGCTCGGCCACGAAGATGCCCTGCTGGAAGCCGCGGTGGGCGAGCTGGAGGCCGGGCACGATGTCGCCGACGGCGAAGACGCCGGGGACGTTCGTCTCGAGGGTCTCCTTGTTCGCGAGCACGAAGCCGCGGTCCATCTCGATGCCCTGCTCCTCGTAGCCGAGGTCCTTGGTGCTGGGCCCGCGGCCGACGGCCACCAGGAGGTAGTCGCCCTCGTAGACGGTGCCGTCCGCCAGGGTGACCTTCACGCCGGTGTCGGTCTGCTCGCACTTCTCGAAGAAGATGCCGAGCGAGAAGGCGATGCCGCGCTTCTTGAAGGCGCGCTCGAGGGCCTTGGAGAGCGACTCGTCCTCGTTGGCGGCGAGGTGGGGGAGGCCCTCCACGATCGTCACGGACTCGGCCCCGAGGGACTTCCACACCGAGGCGAACTCGACGCCGATCACGCCGCCGCCCAGGATGATCGGGTTCTTCGGGATCTCGGGCAGCCGCAGCGCCGCCTCGGAGTCCAGCACGCGCCCGCCGAGCTCGAGGCCGGGAAGCGACTTGGAGTAGGACCCGGAGGCGAGCACGATGTTCTCGCCGGTTAGAGTGCGGGTGCCGTTCTCGGTCTCGACCGTGATGGTCTTCGGACCGGTGAGGCGGCCGAAGCCCTCGACGTACTCGACCTTGCGGCTCTTCACGAGGCCCTGGAGGCCCTTGTACAGGCGGCCGATGACCTTGTCCTTGAAGCCGAGCATCTGCGGGACGTCCACGCCCTTGACGTCGATGTCGAGACCGAAGGTGCCGCCCTCCTTGGCGTTGTCGGCGACCTCGCCGACGTGCAAGAGGGCCTTGGTGGGCACGCAGCCGCGGTGCAGGCAGGTGCCGCCGAGCTTGTCCTTCTCGACGAGCGCGACGCTCTTGCCGAGCTCCGCGCCGCGCAGCGCGGCCGCATAGCCGCCGCTGCCGCCTCCGAGGATGACGATGTCGAACTGGTCAGTGGGTGATTCCGTCACCGGTGAGCTCCCTCGGGTCGTCCGAACCGGCACGGGCCGTGGCGGCCGTGCCCATACCCCACCATGCTAGGCCACCTCACAGCCCGGGGTGGGCATGATTCGGGGCCGAGCACGGTGGGGTCGGGCACGTCTCACCGGCGGCGGGCGCCGCCCGGCGCCGGATGCGTCGGGGCGGGGATCAGCGGGCGCGCGCCTCGAGCACCGCGAGCACGGTCCGCACGCTCATGCCGGTCGCGCCCTTGCCCATGTACCCCTGCGGGGAGTCGGCGAAGCCGGGGCCGGCGATGTCCAGATGGCCCCACGGCGTGCCGCCCACGAACTCGCGCAGGAAGATGCCTGCGGTGAGCGCGCCGCCGGCGCGGCCCGCGCCGATGTTCCGCAGGTCGGCGACGCGACCGTCGATGCCCGCCCGCAGCTCCTCGGGGAAGGGCAGCGGCCAGAACGGCTCGCCGGCGGCGTCGGCGGCGGCGAGCACCTCCGTGCGCGCCTCGTCCGTGCCCATCACGGCGGCGGTCCGGTCTCCGAGCGCGACCACGGCCGCGCCCGTGAGGGTCGCGACGTCCATCACCAGGTCGGGCTCCTCGGCGACGGCGTCGACGAGGGCGTCGGCCATCACCATACGGCCCTCGGCGTCGGTGTTCAGCACCTCGACGGTGCGGCCGTTGCGCATGGTGACCACGTCGCCCGGACGCTGCGCTCCGCCGCCGGGCATGTTCTCGGCGATGGCGAGGAAGGCCGTAACCTTCACGGGGAGCCCGAGGCGGGCGGCGCCGACGGTCGCGGCGAGCACGGTCGCGGCGCCGGTCATGTCGGACGTCATGTCGTCCATCCCGGGAGCGGGCTTGAGGGAGATGCCGCCGGTGTCGAAGGTGATGCCCTTGCCCACGAGCGCCACGTGGCCCGTCGCGCCCTCGGGCGCGTACTGGACGCGCACGAGCCGCGGCGGACGGGCCGAGCCCTGGCCCACGCCGACGATGCCGCCGTAGCCGCCGGCGGCGAGCTGCTCCTCGTCGAGCACGGTGACCTCGAGGGGCAGTCTCTCGGAGATCTCGCCGACCCGCTGCGCGAAGGACTCGGGGTACAGCAGGTTCGGGGGAGTGTTGACGAGGTCGCGGGTCACGTTCACGACGTCGGCGAGGATCCCGGCGCGCTCGGAGGCCGCTGCCGCGCAGTCGTCCGCCGTCCCCTCGTCCGCGACGAGCACGATCTGCTGCAGGGGAGCGGACGACGAGGACGCGTCCGACTTGTGCGCGGTGAAGGAGTAGGCGCCGAGCGCCGCTCCCTCGGCCGCGGCGGCGAGCTGCTCGCCCGTCCCGCCCGGCACGGCCACGGCCGCGCTGCCCACGCCGCTCAGCGAGCGGGTCGCGCCGCCGAAGGCGCGGCGCAGGACCACCGCGTCGGCGTCGGCGAGGCTGCGCGTGCCCAGGCCCGCGAGCAGGACCGTAGACGCGGCGACGCCCTCGGGCGCGGGCAGGCGCGTGAGCTCGTCCTGCGCGCCGGACGCGCCGACGGCGACGAGGACGGGGGAGAGCTCGGGAAGGCCGACGACGGCGGGGCCCGCGCCCTCCTCGCCCGTGAGGACCGGGAGGATCAGGACGTCGGCCGTGACGGACTGAACTGTGCTGGGGGATGTGGTGATGGAGACCATTCCACTATCGTATGCGGAGGTCCGCGGCCCTTCGACCGGTCGGCGCCCGGACCTCGGATCCGTCGGCGGCAGGCGATCGCGCACCATGCGATCGCGGAACAGGAGTGGGCGTGGGCGTGCTCGCCGTCGCGGTGTACGCGCTCTCCGGCCTCACCGCCGCGCTGGCCCTCCTGTACGTCGCCAAGTCGCTCGCCGCGGACTTCCTGCTGCTCGCCGGCCCCGCCGCGATCATGCTCGTCTGGCTGATCGAGGGGCTGGTGTGGGCCTACCGGGACATGACGGTCGGCCCCGCGCCGGATCGGATCACCCTGTACGGCTACCTGCTGACCGGTCTCGTGATGCCGCTGGGGGCCGCCTGGCTGGGAGCGACCGAGCGCACCCGCTGGGGCAGCGCCGGGATCGCCCTGGCCGCGATCACCCAGCTCGTCCTGCAGATGCGTCTGCCCCAGATCTGGCCCGGAGGCCCCGCATGAGTTCCGATCCCACGTCCACCGGTCCCGCATCCGCCGGCCCCGCGCCCGCCGGGGGTCCGGACCGCCGCGACGCGTCCCGCCGGGACGCCGTCGACCCCACGGGGTCGGTGCGCCGACGCGAGCGGGGCTTCGCGACGCTGCTCATCGTCGTCTACGGCATCCTCGCCCTCGCGGCGACGGGCCGCGCGACCTACGAGCTCGCCACGAAGTTCACCGAGGCCCCTCTGCCGTACGCCCTCTCGCTGGTCTCGGCGCTCACGTACGTCGTGGTGACGGTCCTGCTGGTGCGACGGGGCGCACGCTCCCGTGCGGCGCTCTGGGTGTGCGGCATCGAGCTTGTCGGCATCCTCGTGGTCGGCTCGCTGACGACCTTCGCCCCGGGCCTCTTCGAGGTCTCGACGGTCTGGTCGCACTTCGGCTCGGGCTACGGCTTCGTGCCGCTGCTGCTGCCGATCGTCGCGATCGTCTACCTGCTCGTGCACCGCCGCGCGGCCGCGCGCGGGACGTCCGGCGCAGGACGTACGGTGAGCGCGTGACCTCCTCGACCCCGGACCCCCGCTCCCGCACGTCGGCCCGCCCGGTCCCGGCCGGCGCACCGCCCCGCGCCGTGCGGCCCTACGCGGTGCTCTTCGACCACGTGCTGACGCGCCTGGACCCCGAGCGCGCGCACCGCCTCACGGTGCAGGCGCTGCGCCTCGCGCAGGCGGTCCCCGGCGGGCATCTCGCGCTGCGCACCCTGTTCGGCACCCCGCGCCCTCTGGGCCGCGGGCACGCACCCGTGCATGCGCTCGGGCACGAGCATCCGACGCCCTTCGGCCTCGCCGCCGGCTTCGACAAGGACGCCGAGGTCCCGCTCGGCCTGCTGGACCTGGGCTTCGGGCACGTCGAGGTCGGGACCGTCACGGCGAAGCCGCAGCCGGGCAATCCGCGTCCGCGCTCCTTCCGCCTGCTCGCCGACCGCGCTCTGGTCAACCGCATGGGCTTCAACAACCACGGAGCGGCGGCCGCCGCCAAGCGGCTCGCCCTGGTGCGCCGCACCGAGCGCGGACAGCGCGCCGTGATCGGCGTGAACATCGGCAAGACCAAGGCGACGCTGCTCGCCGACGCGGCCGAGGACTACCGCTTCAGCGCGCGCACGCTCGCGCCCTACGCCTCGTACCTCGCGATCAACGTGTCCAGTCCCAACACGCCGGGGCTGCGCGACCTGCAGTCGACCGACGCGCTGCGCCCGATCCTCGCCGCTGTCCTCGAGGAGGCCGGGGCCGTGGGCTCGCGGCTCGGCCGCGAGGTGCCGGTGCTCGTGAAGATCGCCCCCGACCTGCACGACGAGGACGTGCGCGCGGTCGCCGCCCTCGCGCGCGACCTGGGACTCGCGGGCGTGATCGCGACCAACACGACCATCGACCGGCCTCGGGACCTGCGCACGGCCCGTCACCGGATCGAGCGCATCGGCGCCGGCGGGCTCTCGGGGCCCGTCCTCGCCCACCGCTCGCGGGAGGTCCTCGCGATCCTCCGCGAGCAGCTGCCCGCGGAGATGACGATCATCAGCTGCGGAGGCGTCGTCACCGCCGAGGACGTGCAGGAGCGCCTCGACGCCGGCGCCGACCTCGTCCAGGGCTACACGTCCCTCATCTACGAGGGCCCGGCCTGGCCGGGACGGATCGCCCGCGCCCTCGGGCGCGGGCGGCGGGACCGCCGCGACTGAGCCCGCGGGCCCCGACGGCCCGGGCGCGACGGCGCGGAGCAGATCAGCATCCTGGAGAGGAGGGAGCGGAGCGATGGAGGAGGATCTCTTCACGCTCTCGGGCGATGCGCCCGCGCCGCGCACGCTCTCCGAGGGCAACCGGGACCATCGGGCGCCGCTCGCCGTGCGCATGCGGCCGCGCAGCCTCGAGGAGGTCGTCGGCCAGCACAAGGTGCTCGATCCCGGGAGTCCGCTGCGGCGGCTCGTCGCGGCCGACGACGCCCGCACCGCCCCCGCCTCGGTGATCCTCTGGGGCCCGCCCGGCACCGGCAAGACCACCCTCGCCTATGTCGTCGCAACCTCCGGTGACCGCGAGTTCGTTGAGGTCAGCGCCGTGCTCGCGGGCGTCAAGGATCTGCGCGAGGTGATCGACCGGGCGCGCTCGCGCCTGCGCACCACGGGACGCGAGACCGTCCTGTTCGTCGACGAGGTGCACCGCTTCTCGAAGTCCCAGCAGGACGCGCTGCTGCCGAGCGTCGAGAACCGCTGGGTCACCCTGATCGCCGCGACCACGGAGAACCCCTTCTTCTCGGTGATCTCTCCGCTGCTGTCCCGCTCGATCGTGCTGACGCTCGAGTCGCTGGAGACCGAGGACCTCGAGGAGCTCGTCGAACGGGCTCTCACCGACGAGCGCGGGCTCGGCGGCGAGATCAGGCTGACCGACGACGCCCGCTCCTCCCTGCTGCGCCTCGGCGGGGGCGATGCCCGCAAGATCCTCACCTCGCTGGAGGCGGCGGCCGGCGCGGCCCTCATGAAGGGCGCCCACGAGGTCGACGCCGACACCCTCGCCCAGGCCGTCGATCGCGCGGCCCTGCGCTACGACCGCGACGGCGACCAGCACTACGACGTCACCAGCGCCTTCATCAAGTCCATGCGCGGCTCGGATCCCGACGCCGCACTGCACTACCTGGCGCGGATGATCGAGGCGGGGGAGGACCCGCGCTTCATCGCCCGGCGCGTGGTGATCGCCGCGAGCGAGGAGGTCGGCATGGCCGACCCCCAGGCCCTGCAGGTCGCCGTCGCGGCGATGCAGGCGGTGCAGATGCTCGGCATGCCCGAGGGTCGCATCCCCCTCGCCCAGGCCGTCGTCCACATCGCGACCGCCCCGAAGTCCAACCGCTCCTACCAGGCACTCGACGCCGCGATCGCCGACGTGCGGGCGGGCAAGGGGGCCTCGGTCCCCGCGCACCTGCGCGACGCCCACTACGGAGGAGCGGAATCCCTGGGCCACGGCGAGGGCTACCGGTACGCGCACGACGCCCCGCACGGCGTGGCGCGGCAGCAGTACCTTCCCGACGACCTCGCCGACTCCCACTACTACGAGCCGACCTCGCGCGGGGCGGAGGGCCCTATCGCCCGCAGCCTCCCCGAGCTGCGGCGCATCGTCCGCGGGGAGGGCCCCTCCTCGTGACCGACTCCACAGCCCTGACGGCGTGACATCGGCGCAGGTGAGTTGAGGGCGGGTCGGGGCGCGGATAGACTGGGCCGCTGAATCCGCGGCTGCCTTACTGGATTCACACCACGCGAACAGAGGTATACCTCGTGACCAACGTCACCCGCGCGCGTCGCCAGGCGCGCCTGTCCCGAGCCCTCGGGCTCCCGCTGACCCCGAAGTCCGTCAAGTACTTCGAGAAGCGCCCCTACCCGCCGGGCGAGCACGGCCGTGCCCGCCGCCGCACCGAGTCCGACTACGCGGTGCGTCTGAAGGAGAAGCAGCGTCTGCGCGCTCAGTACGCGCTGCGCGAGAAGCAGCTGCACCGCATCTACCTCGATGCGCGCAAGGAGGCCGGCCTGACCGGTGAGAGCATGGTCGAGCTGCTCGAGATGCGCCTGGACGCGCTCGTCCTGCGCTCCGGCTTCGCCCGCACCACCCTGCAGGCCCGCCAGGCCGTCACCCACCGCCACATCCTCGTGGACGGCAAGATCGTGGACCGCCCCTCCTACCGCGTGAAGGTCGGGCAGACCATCCAGGTCAAGCCGCGCTCGCAGGCCGTCGAGGGCTTCCAGATCGCCGCGGAGGGGGGCAACAGCGACGTCCTCGCCGCCACGCCCTCCTACCTGTCGGTCGAGCTGGACCAGCTCAAGTCGAAGCTCGTGGCGCGCCCCAAGCGCTCCGAGGTCCCCGTGACCTGCGAGGTCCAGATGGTCGTCGAGTACTACGCTCGCTGACCCTTCGCGACGACGTCGTCCCGGGCGGGCCCTGGCCCGTCCGGAACGTGCCCCGGCAGGTGTGCTTCACGTACCCTGACCGGGGCTTCGTCGTCCTCGGGCAGGATCCCGACGATCCTGCCCGCACGACATCCCGCGCCCCATGCCCACTCCGCCCCCGCGGCGGCCCAGGAAGGACCCCGACCTCCATGCGCACCTCCGAGATCCATCGCCGCTGGCTCGACTTCTTCGCGAAGAAGCAGCACGAGGTCGTGCCCAGCGCATCGCTGGTCTCCTCCGATCCGTCGATCCTTTTCACGATCGCCGGCATGGTCCCGTTCATCCCGTACATCGTCGGGACCGAGAAGGCCCCGTACGCACGGGCCGTGAGCGTGCAGAAGTGCATCCGCACCAATGACATCGAGAACGTCGGGCGCACCACCCGCCATGGCACCTTCTTCCAGATGGCCGGGAACTTCTCCTTCGGCGACTACTTCAAGAAGGGCGCGATCGACTTCTCCTGGGAACTGCTGACCGGCTCGCAGGACGAGGGCGGGTACGGGCTCGATCCCGAGCGCCTGTGGATCACCCTGTGGGAGCAGGACCAGGAGTCCTTCGACCACCTGGTGGAGGTCGTCGGCTTCCCCGCCGAGCGCATCGTGCGCCTGCCCTGGGAGGAGAGCTGCTGGGACACCGGCCAGCCCGGCCCGGCGGGATCGACGGGGGAGTGGCACTACGACCGCGGCCCGGAGTTCGGGCCCGACGCGCCGCGCGGCGTCCTTCCCGAGTGGCCCGGGTCCCCGGAGGCCGAGGACCGCTACATCGAGATCTGGAACCTGGTGTTCGACCAGTTCCTGCGCGGCGAGGGCAAGGGCAAGGACTACCCGCTGCTGGGCGAGCTCGAGCAGAAGTCCATCGACACCGGCCTCGGCGTCGAGCGTCTCGCGTACATCCTGCAGGGCAGGAACAACATGTACGAGATCGACCAGGTGTTCCCCGTCATCGAGAAGGCGCAGGAGCTCTCGGGCCGCGTCTACGGCGCCGACGGCGAGGACGACGTGCGCCTGCGCGTGGTCGCCGACCATGTGCGCAGCGCCCTCATGCTCGTGGCCGACGGCGTGAAGCCCGGCAACGAGGGCCGCGGCTACGTGCTGCGCCGCCTCATCCGCCGCGCGGTGCGCTCGATGCGCCTGCTCGGCTACGACGATCCCTCCATGCCCGCGCTGCTGCCGGTCTCCAAGGACGTCATGAAGGAGTCCTACCCGCAGCTGGAGAGCGACTTCTCGCGCATCAGCGACGTCGTCTACGCGGAGGAGGAGGCGTTCCGCCGCACCCTCGCCTCGGGCACCACGATCTTCGACCAGCTGGTGGGTGGGGTCCGCGAGCAGGGCGGCCGCAGCATCGCGGGCGAGGACGCCTTCCGCCTCCACGACACCTTCGGCTTCCCCATCGACCTGACCCTCGAGATGGCGCAGGAGGTGGGCCTCAGCGTGGACGAGGACGGCTTCCGCTCGGCCATGTCCGAGCAGCGCGAGCGCGCTCGCGCCGACGCCGCGGCGAAGAAGACCGGCCACACCGACACAGCGCTCTACAACAGGCTGCTCGGCCAGCGCGGGGAGGCCGTGCCCTTCCTCGGCTACACCGAGTCCTCGGTCGCCACGACGCTCGAGTCCGTCCTGGTCGACGGGGCGCTCGTCGACACCGTCCGGGCCCCGGCCGACGTCGAGGTCGTGCTCGCCTCCACCCCGTTCTACGCGGAGATGGGCGGCCAGCTCGCCGACCAGGGCCGCATCTCCCTCACCGGCGGCGGGATCATCGAGGTCGACGACGTGCAGGCGCCCGTCAAGGGACTGCCCGTGCATCGCGGCCGCCTCGTCGAGGGCGAGGCGCACCCCGGGGAGAGCGCGATCGCGACGATCGACCTCGAGCGACGCGGCGCGATCGCCCGCGCGCACACCGCGACGCACATGGTCCACCAGGCGCTGCGCGAGGAGCTCGGCGAGGGCGCGACCCAGGCCGGCTCCGAGAACTCGCCCGGGCGCATGCGCTTCGACTTCCGCTTCGGCCAGGCCGTCCCGAAGTCCAGCCTCGAGGAGGTCGAGGGCCGCGTGAACACCCTGCTGCAGCAGGAGCTCGAGGTCACCGACGCCCAGATGCCCATCGACGAGGCGAAGGCGCTGGGCGCTCAGGCCCTGTTCGGCGAGAAGTACGGCGACATCGTGCGCGTGGTCTCGATCGGCGGGGACTGGTCGCGAGAGCTCTGCGGCGGCACGCACGTGCCCACCACCGGTGCTCTCGGCTCCGTCCACCTGGTCGGGGAGTCCTCGATCGGGTCGGGCGTGCGCCGCGTCGACGCCCTCGTGGGCCTGAACGCCTACCGCCACCAGGCCAAGGAGAAGGCGCTGGTCTCCCAGCTCTCGGAGATCATGAACGTGGGCGCCGACGACCTGCCCGAGCGCGTCCGCTCGCTGACCCAGCGCCTGCGGGACACCGAGAAGCAGCTCGCCGCCATGCGCGGCGCCCAGCTGCAGGCCGAGGCCGGGCGGCTCGTGGAGAGCGCCCGCACGATCAACGGCACCCGCGTGCTCCTGCACGATGCGGGGGAGGGCATCGCCGCGGGCGACCTGCGCACCCTGGTCCAGGATCTGCGCAACCGTCTCGGCGAGGACTCCCCGGCCGTGGTCGCGGTCGTCGGGGCCGACGGGCCGAAGGCGGCGCTCGTGGTCGCGACGAACGCGGCCGCGCGCGAGGGCGGCCGTCGCGCCGGTGCGCTGCTGAAGGCCGGCGCGGAGGCGATGGGCGGCCGCGGCGGCGGCAAGGACGACATGGCCCAGGGCGGCGGCGGCGATCCGCAGCGCACCTCGCAGGCCCTGGACGCGATCACCGCCGCGCTGGGCGCCGACGCCTGATGCCCGAGGATCCGCAGGAGACCTCCCGGCGGTTCGTACGGCTCGGGGTCGACGTCGGAGACGTGCGGGTGGGCCTCGCCCGGAGCGATCTGGACGGGCTGCTCGCCACGCCGGTCGAGACCCTGCCGCGGGACGGCGCGGTCGCGGGCGTCGTGTCGCAGGCCCGCGAGCTCGAGGCCCGTGCCATCATGGTCGGGCTTCCGCGCTCGCTGAGCGGGCAGGAGGGGCCGGCCGCCGCGAAGGCGCGTGCGTTCGCGGACGAGCTCGCCGATGCACTGCAAACGCAGGGCGTCGAGGCCGAGATCCGCTTCGTCGACGAGCGTCTGACGACGGTCACGGCCCACCAGGCCCTCCATCGCTCCGGGCGGAAGGGCCGCCGGCACAGGTCCGTCGTGGACCAGGTGGCGGCGGTGATGATCCTGCAGCAGGCGCTGGAGGTCGAGCGCAGCACGGGGCGCGCCCCCGGCGAGCTGCTCGAGGCCGCGCCGGACACCGAGGGAGAGGGCCTATGAGCGAGGACGACCGCGAGTCGCCGGAGCAGCCCGCGGGCTCGCGCCATGTGCGTCGGCCTCGCCCCCATGGCCGACGCGCCCGCCGGATCGATCCCGCCGCCGAGCCCGGCGCCGACCCCGACGGCTCGACCCCGGATGTCGCCCCGGGCCGCTCGGACGAGCAGCGGCGCGCGCTCGAGGAGGCCCGTCACGCGCTGCGCGTGCGCCGGGGCGAGGACGCCGCCCCCGAGACCCCGCCCGCGGCGAGCGGCGACCTCCCGCGCGGCCATCGCGCGGCCGCGGCCCGGCCCGAGCTCGAGCCTGCGCTCACGCCCGCGCCGCAGGCGCACGGGGATGCGCACCCGCACGAGGACCTCGGCCCGGAGCCGGACCACGACCACCGCGACGACCACGAGTCCGTCGATGCGCACCACGAGGACGACGACGAGTCCGACGAGGAGGTCGAGGACCACGAGGGCGATGCCCACCCCTTCGACGGCTTCGCGCACGAGCAGAAGCGCCGCTCGCCCCTGCACATCCTGCCCGTCCTGCTGGTGCTCGTGGTCGTCCTGGCCGTGGGGGCCGGCGCGGTGTACGGCTACTCCTGGCTGCGCGGGAACGTGAGCGTGGGCCAGGCGCAGGACGACGACTTCACGGGCACGGGCAGCGACGAGGAGGTCGTCATCGAGATCTCCGAGGGCGACACCGGGTCCGACATCGCCGAGACCCTCACGGACAAGGGCGTCATCAAGTCCGCGCCCCCCTTCGTGCGCCTGTTCGGCACCAGCCAGGAGGCCAGCAAGATCCAGCCGGGCTCGTACCGGGTGAACACGAAGATGTCCTCCGCCTCGGCGCTCGAGGCGCTCCTGGATCCCTCCAGCCAGACCGGTCTGCGCGTCACCATCCCCGAGGGCATGCGCATGAAGGACATCTTCGAGCGCGTCTCCAAGACCACCGGGATCCCGGAGAAGGACTTCGAGAAGGCCGCGAAGAACTACACCGACTACGGCATCCCGAAGAACAAGGCGGACAGCCCCGAGGGGTACCTGTGGCCGGGGCGCTACGACATCCCCGAGGATGCCTCCGCGGGCGACGTCCTCACCATGATGTGGGAGCGGATGGAGACCGAGCTCGACGACCTCGACGTCGCCCCCGAGGACCGCGAGAAGGTGCTCACCCTCGCGTCGATCGCGGAGAAGGAGGCGCGCGACCCCGACGACTACGGCCGTGTGGTGCGCACTCTCGAGAACCGCCTCGAGGGGGCGGGCGACGCCCACGGCAAGCCCATGAAGCTGCAGCTCGACTCCACGGTCGCCTACTTCTCGGGCAGCGACTCGATCTCCACCACGCCGAAGCAGCGCGAGACCGACAGCCCGTACAACACCTATCTGCACGAGGGGCTGCCGGCCGGCCCGATCTCGAACCCCGGGAAGGCGACCCTCGAGGCGGCGGCCGATCCGCCCCAGGGCAAGTGGCTGTACTGGGTGACCGTCGACACCAGCACGGGCGAGACGAAGTTCGCCGACACCTATGCCGAGCACGAGAAGAACGTGGCCGAGTGGAAAAAGCGGGCGGCGACGAAGGACGCGGACGGATGAGCGCGCCCGAGCACGGGCCCCGACGCTTCGCCGTGGTCGGCTCGCCGATCGCTCACTCGCTCTCGCCGGTGCTCCACACGGCCGCCTACCGCGCGCTGGGCATCGAGGACGCGCAGTACGGCCGCTTCGAGGTCCCCTCCGGGCAACTGCGGGACTTCCTGAGCACCGAGGAGGGCGCGCGCCTGCAGGGGCTGAGCGTGACCATGCCCGGCAAGGCCGAGGCGCATGATCTCGCGTCCTCCCGCGACACGACGGCGCGGATGCTGGGGATCGCGAACACCCTGGTGCGCACGCCGTCCGGCGACTGGCGGGCGGAGAACCACGACGTCCACGGGATCGTCGCGGCCCTCGGGGACCACTCCCTGAGCGCCTGTCGCACGGTGGGCGTCCTGGGGTCGGGGGCGACGGCGGTCTCGGCGCTCGCGGCGGCCTCACGCCTCGGCGCCTCCGAGGTGCTGCTGACGGCCCGCAGCCCAGAGAAGCTCGCGCCCCTGCGCACCCTCGCCCGCGACCTCGGCATGGGCAGCCGCGAGGTGCCCTTCTCCCGCAGCCGCGAGGTGCTCGGCGCCGACGCGGTGGTCAGCGCCCTCGCGATCGACGGCGCCCGGCGCATCGCCGAGGACTGGCGGAGGCAGGGCATCGACTCCGTGCCGCCGGTGTTCCTCGACGCTCTCTACGATCCCTGGCCGGCCCCGCTCGCGGCGATCGTCGTCGAGCACGGGGGAGAGGTCGCCAGCGGCCTCGAGATGCTCGTGCACCAGGCGGGCATGCAGCTGCGCTCGATGCTGGGTATCTCCGGCGCACCGCTGGAGGCGATGCGGGAGGCCGCACGGAGCGCGCTCGCGCAGCAGGCCGATCCCGCGCAGTCCTGACCCGACGCACGGCGGTCCGGGCGCGCGACGGTCCGGCTCCTCGCACGGCGAAGGCCCCCGATCTGCAGTGCAGATCAGGGGCCTTCGTGCGGGTGTCCGAGGGGGGACTTGAACCCCCACGACCTAATACGGCCACTAGCACCTCAAGCTAGCGCGTCTACCAATTCCGCCACCCGGACAGGTGGTCACCGTGTCGGCGACATGGAGACTCTAGCACGGAGAAAGGGCCGTGCCACCTCCGCATACGCCCATCCGGCCCGTTCGTGAACAGAGTCACTCGGCGGCAGCGCGGATGCCCTCGAGGAGGCTGAGCACGGGGTCGATCTCGTCGAGCGCCCGAGCCGCCGACGGATCCTCGCGTTGCTGGTCGAGCTGGTGGCGGAGGTCCTCGAGCGCCGCCGCAGCCAGGCAGGGCAGCGGAGCGCGGGGAGGAGCCTCCCCGGACTCGACGGCGACATGGATCTCGGCCAGCACCGCCCGCAGCTCGTGCAGGCTCGTCGCCTCGAGATCCGTGATCGCGTCGACGCGCGCACGAGCCGCGAGGGACGCGCAGCGGCGCAGCAGCTCGTCGGTCCGCGCGGGGCGCGGCCGGGCGACGATCGGGGAGGCGATCTCGGGGACCGCGGCGACCTCAGCGGCCTCGATGGTCGACTCCCCGGGCAGCAGAGCGCCTGCGTCGAGCACATCCTGCTCAGCGAGGGCAGGGGCGACGGGTCGGAACGAGCCCTCGTGGGTCGTCGCGATCGCGGACATGTCCACCTCCATGTGGGTCCTCGGTGTGCCCGCTGTCCGCCGACCCCTCTCCGGGGCGCTGCGGTGGACGCCGGGCATCGCCACCAGAACAGAACTTTACTCATCCTTTACTGGGAAGTCCATGAGTGGGGGACCACGCGGCGCGCCACGGCCGCGTGTCGGTGACGAGTCCGCAAGGGTGGAAGGATTCTGCTCATGGTCCATGTCTTCTTCCACGAGCCGCGCATCGCGGGCAACACGGGCAGCGCGATCCGGCTCTCCGCGGTCACCGGCGCGCCTCTGCACCTCATCGAGCCCCTCGGCTTCGACCTCGAGGACTCCAAGCTGCGTCGCGCGGGACTCGATTACCACGATCTCGCCACGACGACGGTGCACCCTGACATCGAGGAGGCCCTCGCGGCGCTCCCGGAGTCCCGCGTCTTCGCCTTCACCTCCCACATCGAGCACTCCTTCGCGGACGTCGAGTACCGGGACGAGGACGTGCTGCTGTTCGGTGCGGAGCCGACGGGCCTGCCCGAGGAGGTCCTGGCCCATCCGCGCATCACCGCCCAGGTGCGCATCCCCATGCTCCCCGCCCGGCGCTCGCTCAACCTGGCGGCCGCCGCGTCGATCGCGGTCTACGAGGCGTGGCGACAGCAGGGGTATCCCGGCGGCGCCTGACCCTGACCCTCGCCGGCGGCTCACATCCCGAGCGCGGACCGCACGAGCGGCGCGCCCAGGAGCCCCAGGAAGGGACCCGCGAGCAGCACCGGGCCGAAGGCGAAGCGCGATCCGCCCGAGCCGGTCGCGATCATCACCGCGACCCCGATGATCCCGCCCAGCAGAGCGGTGCCGAGCGCGCCCGCGATGAGCACCTCGGGTCCCAGCGCCGTGCTCATGAGCACGACGGCCGGCGCCGTCTTCGCATCCCCCATGCCGATCAGCTGCGGCGCGAGCAGGGCGATCCCGATCCCCGCCGCGGCCACCACGAGTGAGAAGACCGCGGCCGCGCCGAGCCGGGGACGCAGCGCCGGCTCGAGAAGCGCGAGCACGCCCAGGACGAGCGCGAGCAGGACCGTGAGCGAGGCGACCCAGCGGTTGGGCAGGCGGTGCTGGGCGCCGTCGATCGCGCTGAGCACGACGGCGTGGGGGAGGTACACCGCGAGCAGCGGGACCAGGAGGATCTCGGGGACGGGGCTCACGCGCTCATTCCAGCAGATGCGCGGCGCGCGGGCACCGACTCATCGCCGCGCTGTGGACGACGCCCCCTGGGGAGGGCCGTCGGCCCTGCGCGGCGGGTCAGCGCACGGGGACGGGGAGCGTCGAGGAGACGCGGATGATCCGGCGTCGCATCCACACCCGCTTCTCGCCGCCGTAGTAGTGGCGCGTGCGCACGAGGTCCCAGCGCCCGTACTCGGACTCGGCCGCGAGCGCCGTGCGCACGCTGCGGATCGAGGTCCCCCGCGGGACGGCGAGGACCTGGAACTCGTAGTCGTCGGGGGAGCGGCCCTTCTCGACGGGGAGATCGCGGCCCCCGATCAGGGAGGGCACGGGCAGGCGGCGGAACGGCGGGGGACCCTGCGGACGGGGCACGAGCACTCTCCTCACAGGAGCGGATCGGCGCGGCGCCGAGCGGCAGGGCGCGGCTCGCGTCCGGGTGCCGTCCGGTGTCGACGGGGACTGTCCATTCTGCCCGGCGACGGGGTACGGTCCAACCATGAACACGGACCCGCGTTCGGCCCTCGCCGCACTCATCGCCGCTCTGGAACGACACTACGAGGCCGCCGCCTCCTCGCGCGGCGACGACGACCCCGCCCTCGAGGCGGCAACTGAGGGCCTGACCACGGCCTTCGACGCGTACGACGATGCCCTGTTCGACGCCTACGACGTGGCGACGCCGCTCATCGTCTTCGACGGGGACGACGAGGACGACGACTACGAGGACGACGACGACTACGACGACCTCGATGACGACGATCTGGACGACGACGGCTTCGAGGACGACGAGGATGGCGAGGAGGGTCCCGACGGTGAGGGCGAGTTCGACGGCGCCCAGGACCTGGAGCGCTGAGAGCACCTTCCCGACCGGCTGACGGGGAGACCTTCCCTACTCCTCCGGCTTCCACGGCGCGCGGCGCCCGCCCCACAGGCGGGCGCCGCGTACTGTGTGCGGGGCGCTGAGCGCCCGGCCTCCGTCCCCGAGCACTGCAGGAGAACGCGTGTCCATCCTCGATGCGATCATCCTCGGCATCGTCCAGGGGCTCACCGAGTTCCTGCCCGTCTCCTCGAGCGCGCATCTGCGCGTGGTCGG
Source organism: Brachybacterium sp. NPDC056505 (assembly GCF_042794925.1). Lineage (NCBI taxonomy): Bacteria > Bacillati > Actinomycetota > Actinomycetes > Micrococcales > Dermabacteraceae > Brachybacterium > Brachybacterium sp. NPDC056505. The sequence goes on along the minus strand of NZ_JBHTSV010000003.1, from coordinate 124,805 downwards.
CGAGCTGCTCATGCCCGGCCAGGATCCCGGCGCGGCCTTCACGGCGATCGTGCAGCTGGGCACCGAGACCGCCGTCCTGCTGTACTTCTGGAAGGACATCACGCGGATCATCGGCCGCTGGTTCCGGGCGCTGGTCGGCAGGGTCCCGCAGTCGGACCCCGACGTGCGCATGGGGTGGCTGGTGATCATCGGCTCGATCCCGATCGGCGTGCTCGGGCTGGCCTTCGAGGAGCAGATCGACAGCGGTCTGCGGAACCTGTACATCACCGCCGCGATGCTCATCCTGTTCGGCGTGCTCCTCGCCGCCGCGGACCGCCTCGGGCCCCAGCGCAAGCAGCTCACCGAGCTCAGCTGGAGGGACGGCATCCTGTTCGGCCTCGCCCAGGCCCTCGCGCTGATCCCCGGCGTCTCCCGCTCGGGCGGCACCATCACCGCCGGTCTCGCGATGGGCTACACCCGCAAGGCCTCCGCGCGCTACGCCTTCCTGCTCGCGGTCCCCGCGGTCTTCGCCTCGGGCCTCTACAAGGCGGCCAAGGAGGTGCCGCCGCTGCTGAGCGCGGACGGCCGCGCCGCGGCGGCCGCCTCGGGACAGCCCTCGCTGCTCGCGATCATCATCGCGACCGTGGTCGCCTTCGGCATCGGCTACGCGGTCATCGTCTGGTTCATGAAGCTCATCGAGAACCGCTCCTACCTGCCCTTCGTGGCCTACCGCATCGCCGCCGGCGCGCTGCTGCTGGTGCTGCTGACCACGGGCGTGCTCGACCCGCTCGCGGGCTCGACCGCCTGACGCACGGCGGCTCCCGCCGTCGGCGGCCCGTGCCGCGGACGCGTCGTGTGGTCCATCCCTCCCGCCCCGCCGGGCCGGGGGACGGGGTCCGTATGATCATCGGGTGCGCTCCTGGAACTCGCCCCTGATCAGCCCGCTTCCCGCTTCCGGGCTCCCGCCGCGGCTACACGACTCCCGCACCGGTCGCATCGAGCCCGTGCCCGTGCTGACCCCGGGGCGCGCGCGCCTGTACGTCTGCGGCATCACCCCGTACGACGCGACCCACCTGGGCCACGCCGCGACCTACCACGCGGCGGACCTCATGCGCCGCGCCTTCCTCGATCAGGGACTCGAGGTCGAGCTCGCCCAGAACGTCACCGACGTCGACGACCCGCTGCTCGAGCGCGCCGACCGCGACGGCATCGACTGGCGCGACCTCGCCCAGCGGGAGACCGACCTCTTCCGCGAGGACATGGCGCACCTGCGCATCCTCGCCCCGCAGACCTACCGCTCGGTGAGCGAGTCGATGGACGGGATCATCGGCCTCGTCGACGGGATCCGGCGCGCGGGCCGCGCCTACCAGGTCCCCACCCCCGACGCCGCGGGCGAGGACTGGTACCTCGATCTGGCGATGGACGGCTCCCTCGGCGCGGTCTGCGGGTGGAGCGAGGAGCAGATGCTCGAGGTCTTCGCCGACCGCGGGGGAGACCCCGAGCGGCCCGGCAAGCGCGGCATCTTCGACCCTCTGCTGTGGCGCGCGGAGCGCGAGGGCGAGCCCGCCTGGGACGCAGGCGAGCTGGGCCGCGGCCGCCCGGGCTGGCACGTGGAGTGCGTGTGCATCTCCCGCGACGCCCTGGGCCTGCCCGTCGACGTACAGACCGGAGGGCGCGATCTCGTCTTCCCCCATCACGACATGTGCGCCGCGCACGCCACGGCGCTCGGCCGCCCCTTCGCGGCCGTCTACCCGCACACCGGGATGGTCGCCTATGAGGGCGAGAAGATGAGCAAGTCGCTGGGCAACCTCGTCTTCGTCTCCAAGCTCGTCGGGGCGGGAACGGATCCGATGGCGATCCGCCTGGTCCTCATGGCCCACCACTACCGCTCCGACTGGGAGTGGACCGACGCCGAGCTGGCCGCGGCCGAGGAGCGCCTGGCCGCCTACCGCGCCGCCGCCCACGACGCCGAGCGCAGCGGTTCCGCGGCCGACGGGGAGGCCGGGTCGCCCCGCACGGAGATCGTCGCCGCGCTGCGCCACGCCCTGCGGGAGGACCTCGACACCCCGACCGCGCTCGCGGTGCTCGACGACTGGGCCGCCGGCCGCCCCCTCGACGCCCGCCTGGCCGCGCCTGCCGAGGACGCCGAGGCCGCCCCGGCGCGCTCGGTGGACGAGGGCGATCGGGCTTCCGAGCAGCCGTCCGACGTCCCCGCGGCGCTCGACGCGCTGTTCGGGATCGTCCTGGACTGACCGCCGCCGCGCTCGGAGGGAGCCTCCCGGTCGATCCTGCGGGGCTCCGCTCCTCCGGGTGCGCCCTGGGCCTTCAGTCCTCGCCCTCGCGGCGGCGCAGGAAGCGCTCGAACTCCTTGGCGATCGCATCGCCCGAGGCCTCCGGGAGGTCCTCGGCGTCCTGCGCCTCCTCGAGCCGCGCGACGTACTCGGAGATGTCCGGGTCGTTGCGCGAGAGCTCCTCGACCCCGCGCTCCCAGGCCTCGGCGTCCTCCTCGAGCTCCTGCATCGGCAGCGGCGCGCTGACATGGTCCTGGAGCGCTCGCACCAGGGCGAGCACGGCCTTGGGCGAGGCGTTCTGCGAGACGTAATGGGGGACCTGCACCCAGATGCTCGAGGTCCGCACGCCCAGGCTCACGGCCGCGCGCGCGAGCACGGTGGGGATGCCGATCGGCCCCTCGTACGACTCGGCGTCGGCCTGCTCGGCGGTGCCCGGCTCGATCTGGTCGCTCACCGGGAGCGGCCGCGTGTGCGGGGCGTCGGCCAGGAGCGCGCCCAGGGAGATCAGCCGGGTGGCGTCGGCCCCCAGCAGGCGGTCGAGGACCCGACGGCAGAACGCGCCCCAGCGCAGGGACGGCTCGGCGCCGTGGACGAGCAGCAGCTCGGGTCCGCGGGGAGGGGTCACCAGCTCGATCCGGGTGTCCGGCCAGTCGATGACCTTGCGGCCGTCGGCGTCCAGGCGCAGCTCGGGGCGGTGCACCTGGAAGTCGACGAACTCCTCGGCCGGGATCCGGGCGATGGTGCGGGAGGGCCAGGCCGACAGCAGGTGCTCGATGGCCCCGGTCGCCGCTTCGCCGGCGTCGTTCCAGCCGCTGAAGGCACAGATCGCGATGCGGGTCATCCCCGCAGTCTAGGACCCTCCAGGTCGCCCGCGTAGGGTGCGGTGACGTGGCCGTCACCTGCGACGCCACCCGGATGCCGACCGCCCGCACGGTCCGTCCGCCGCCCGCCTGCGACCACGCCGGAGGATCGATGCCCGCGCCCAGCCTGCGCCTGCCCGGACTGCCGCCGATCCGGATCTCCGGCGCGACACTGGTGATGGTCGCCGTGATCACCCTGCTCGCCGCCCCGGGCTTCCGCATCATCCCCGGCATCACCTCGGCCGAGGTGCTGGTGCTCTCCCTCGCCGTCGGCGTCTCGCTCGTCGTCTCCGTGGCCCTGCACGAGATCGGCCATGCCCTCGTCGCGCGGGCCTCCGGCGCGCACGTCGACCACATCGCGCTCACCCTGTGGGGAGGCCACACCACCTACCGGGCCCGACGGGTGGGATCCCTGCCCTCGGTCCTGATCTCCCTCGCCGGTCCCGCCGTGAACCTCGTCATCGCCGTCGCGGCGGCGCTGGCCGAGCGCGCGGCCCCCGGTGCCGGCAGCTCCCACCTGCTCACGATGATCTCGAGCCTGAACTGGGCGCTCGCGGTGTTCAACGTGCTGCCCGGGCTGCCGATGGACGGCGGCCGGGCGCTCGAGTCCCTGCTCGGCGCGCTCCTGCGCAGCCCCCGCACGGCCACCCGCATCACCGCCTGGATCGGACGGGTGATCGCGATCGTGGTCGTCGCCGGCCCGCTGCTCGCCGCGCTCCGGTTCCCCGGCAGCACGAGCCTGATCCTCGTGCTGTGGGGCGTGATGATCGGGATGATGCTCTGGCGCGGCGCCGGCGACGCCCTGCGCGAGGCGGGTCTGCGCGAGCGCGTGCTCGCGCTGCGCGCAGGAGATCTCATGGTCCGCATCCCCCTCGTGCGGGCCGACGCACCGCTCACCTCGCTGCCCTCCGGGGCCGAGGATCCTTACGCGGCCGCGCAGCCCGCGGACGCCACCGAGCGCGGGGTCCCGCACCTTCTCGTGCTGGACCCGTCGCACGGCGTCGGCGTCCTCGACGAGCAGGCCCTCGCCTCCGTGCCCGAGGCCCAGCGCCCTGCCGTCCCGACGGGCGCGGTGACCACCTGGCTCGGCGCCCCCGGGCGACTCTCCGAGGACCTCTCGGGAGAGGACCTCGTGGAGGCGGTGCAGACCCAGCGCCGGGCCGTGCACCTCGTGATCGGGGACAGCGGGGAGATCGTCGGCGTCGTCACCACGGCGATGATCGATCGCGCCCTCCAGCAGGGCTGACGCCTAGACTGGTGTGCATGACCTCAGCCGCCGATGAGACCCCCCTGCACAGGGCTCCGCAGGAGACTCCGCAGAGCACCCCGCAGCCGCAGTCGCCCCAGCCCGCCCCGCGGGCGGAGCGGCCGGGACTGGACCGCACGGGGCCCTTCGTCCTCGGCGACAAGGTCCAGCTGGCCGACTCCAAGAACCGTCTGCACACGATCACCCTGCGCGAGGGCGGCGAGTTCCACAGTCATCGCGGCGTCCTGCGCCACGCCGATCTGCTCGGCGCGGAGGACGGCGTGATCGTCGAGGACTCGCAGGGCAACCCCTTCCAGGCGCTCCGGCCCCTCTATGCGGACTACATGCTCTCGATGCCCCGCGGCGCCGCGATCATCTACCCCAAGGACTCCGCGCAGATCCTCATGTGGGGCGACATCTTCCCCGGCGCCCGCGTGCTCGAGGCGGGCGTGGGGTCGGGCGGGCTCACCACGGCGCTGCTGCGTGCGATCGGCGAGCACGGGAGCCTGCGCTCGATCGAGCGCCGCGAGGAGTTCGCGCAGGTCGCCCGCGAGAACGTCGAGACCTTCTTCGGCGGCGCGCCCTCGACCTGGGACCTGCGGATCGGGGACTTCCAGGACGTCGCCGCGCAGATGGCCCGCGAGGGGGAGAGCGCGGACCGCGTGGTCCTGGACATGCTCGCGCCCTGGGAGTGCGTGGACGCCGCGGCCGAGGTCCTCGTCTCGGGAGGCGTGTACCTCGCCTACGTCGCGACCGTCACCCAGCTCTCACGCACTGCGGAGGCGCTGCGGGACCACGGCGAGTTCACCGAGCCCTCCGCCTGGGAGAGCTTCGTGAGGCCCTGGCACCTCGAGGGCCTCGCCGTGCGTCCAGAGCACCGCATGAACGCCCACACGGGCTTCCTGCTCACTGCGCGCCGCACCGCCCACGGCACCCAGGCCCTGCGGCGCACGCGTCGGCCCGCGCCGGGCTCGCAGGACGAGGCCGAGGTGAACCATCCGGACAACGAGGGCTTCGGCGGCTCCACCACCGAGTGGGGCGGCGAGGACCTGGGGGAGCGCGGCGTCGCGCCCCGCAAGATCAAGCGAGCCCTGCGGGACATCCGCCAGGGCAGGGACCGGTGAGGATGAAGACCTACCAGGAGATGACCGAGGAGCTCGAGCGCTTCGCGGCCCAGAACGACCGTCTGGTGACGAGCCTGCGCTCCGCGCGGGCCCAGATCGTCGACCTCAAGAGCGATCTGGAGCGCGTGGGCGATCCGCCGAACTCGTACGCGACCTTCCTGCGCCGTGCCGAGGGCACCACCGTGGACGTCCTCCACAACGGTCGCCGTCTGCGCGTGGCGACCAGCGCCGACATCGGCCTCGAGGCGCTCCGCCCCGGCGCGGAGCTGCGGCTGAACGAGGGCCTCGCGGTGGTCGAGGTGGTCGACGCCCAGGAGACCGGCAGCGTGATCGTCGTCGAGGAGGCCCTCGCCGACGGCCGTGTGCTCGTGCAGGTCGGGCCCGACGACCTGCGTGCCTTCCGGCGCTCGGGCGCCGTCGCCGAGATCACCCTGGACGCGGGCGACCACGTGCTCGCGGATCTGCGCGCCCAGCTCGTCCTCGAGCGCATCGATCGTGCGGAGATCACGGACCTCGTCCTCGAGCAGGTGCCCGACACCTCCTTCTCCCGCATCGGCGGGCTCGGCGAGCAGATCGAGGCGATCCGGGACGCCGTCGAGCTGCCCTTCCTGCAGCAGGACCTCTACCGCGAGTACGGGCTGCGCCCGCCCAAGGGCGTGCTGCTGTACGGCCCTCCCGGCTGCGGCAAGACGATGATCGCCAAGGCCGTCGCCCACGAGCTCGCCGTGCGCTCGGCCGAGGCCCGCGGGGTGAGCGTCCAGGAGGCTCTGCAGCGCTCCTTCTTCCTCAACGTCAAGGGCCCCGAGCTCCTGAACAAGTACGTCGGCGAGACCGAGCGCTCGATCCGCCTGGTCTTCGAGCGCGCCCGCGAGCACGCCGAGTCCGGGCACCCCGTGGTCGTCTTCTTCGACGAGATGGAGTCCCTGTTCCGCACCCGCGGCACCGGGCTCTCGAGCGACGTCGAGACCACGATCGTCCCCCAGCTGCTCGCCGAGATCGACGGCGTCGAATCCCTCGAGAACGTCATCGTCATCGGCGCCTCGAACCGCGAGGACATGATCGATCCGGCGATCCTGCGCCCCGGCCGCCTGGACGTGAAGATCCGCATCCGCCGGCCGGATGCGGACGCCGCCCGCGAGATCCTCGGGCTCTACCTCGATGCGGGCGTGCCCCTGCGCGAGGACCGCGACGCGCTGCTGGACCTCACGGTCTCCGAGATCTACGCCGAGGGCGAGCACACCGCCTTCGTGCGCCTGGAGTACTCCGACGGCACCGCGGAGACCCTCCACTTCCGCGACTTCGTCTCCGGCGCGACCCTGCGCAACATCGTGGACCGCGCGAAGAAGTACGCCGTCAAGGACTACCTGGAGACGGGCGTGCCCGGGATCGCCGGCGCGCACCTCAGCGCCGCGGTCGCCCAGGAGTTCGCGGAGAACGAGGACCTGCCCTCCGGCGCGCACCCCGATGACTGGGCCCGCATCTCCGGTCGCCGCGGCCGCCGCGTGGAGCACGTCGTGCCGCTGCGCGCGGGCGGGGTGCCCGCCGCGCAGGACGAGGCCGACGGGCCGACGGGGGAGGAGCCTCGCGATGCATGAGGCCACCGACCCCACCGGAGCCGCCCGCCCCCTCGTCACCGAGCGCGTGATGGGCATCGAGACCGAGTTCGGCATCCTGCACGCGGACCTCGGCGCACGCAGCGGCGAGGCCTCGAGCTCGATCGCGCTCAGCCATCTCGTGGTCGGCGCCTACGCCCTCCTGCACCCCGACCAGGGCGCGCGGGGCCGGCGCGTGCGCTGGGACTACGGCGACGAGTCGCCGCTGCAGGACGCCCGCGGCTTCGAGATCCGTCGCGCCGCCGCGCACCCCAGCCAGCTCACCGACCAGGTGCACGACGCCCACCTCCCCAGCATCGACCTCGACATGCCGCTGCCCGCGCCCGAGGTCGCGCCCGAGGGATCGGACGCCGACGTCCTCGCCTGGGCGGGACGCCGGTCGATCGGCAACAGCGTGCTGGTCAACGCCGCCCGCCTCTACGTCGACCACGCCCACCCCGAGTACTCCTCTCCCGAGGTGACCACGGCGCGCGAAGCCGTGGTCTGGGACCGCGCGGGGGAGGTCGTCGCCCAGCGCGCCATGGACGTGCTGCGCGCAGCCGACGACGTCCCGGACGTCGCCCTGTACAAGAACAACACCGACGGCAAGGGCGCCTCCTACGGCACCCACGAGAACTACCTCCTGGAGAGGTCGGTGCCCTTCGACCGCGTGGTCGAGGCGCTGCTGCCGTTCTTCGCGACCCGCCAGATCCTCGTCGGCGCCGGACGCGTGGGCCTGGGCACCCGCGGCGGCGAGCCGGGCTTCCAGATCTCCTCGCGCGCCGACTTCTTCGAGGAGGAGGTCGGCCTCGAGACCACGCTGGACCGACCGATCGTCAACACGCGCGACGAGCCCCATGCGGACGCCGCGCGGCATCGCCGGCTGCACGTGATCATCGGCGACGCGAACATGCTCGAGGTCTCCACCTTCCTGAAGATGGGCATGACGAGCCTCGTGCTCGCGGCCCTCGAGGCCGAGCACGCGAGCGGCGAGCGGATCCTGCCCGGGATCGCGCTCGCGGACCCGGTGCAGGCGCTGCGCTCGATCAGCCACGACCCCGCCCTGCGCACCACGGTGATGACTGCCGAGGGCGACGAGGTCACGGCGCTGCAGATCCAGCGCGCGTACCTCGAGGCGATCTCGGCGCGCGCGGACCGCACGGACCGCGAGACCGCCGAGGTCCTGGACCTGTGGCGCGACCTCCTGGACGCGCTGGAGACGGACCCCGCGCGCGCCGCGGACCGCATCGAATGGGTCGCCAAGCACCAGCTCCTCGAGAGCTACCGCGTCCGTGGGGGGCTGGAGTGGGACGACGCGCGCCTGCGCGCGATCGACCTCCAGTTCACCGATCTGCGCCCGGAGCGCGGCCTCTTCGCGAAGCTGCGCGCGGCCGGTCGCGTGCGCACCCTCGTCGGCGAGCAGGAGGTGCTGGACGCCGTGCTCGCCCCGCCCGCCTCCACGCGAGCCCATCTGCGCGGCGGCCTCGTGCGCCACCACCAGGCGCGGGTGCCGTCGGCGGGATGGGACGTCATCACCCTCGCGGGCGAGGCGCCCGGCGGCGACGCGGCGACGACCTCGCGCGTGCGGCTCGCCGATCCGCGCGCCGGGTCCCGCGCCTGGTGCGAGGCCCGCGGGCTCGACCCCGCCGCTCCGCTGCCCGAGGTGCTCCAGGCCCTCGCGCGCGCGGCTGAGGGCCCGTCGGAGCCGGCCCCACGACCGACCGCAGCACCGACCCCAGCCCCCACCCCATCGGACATCCCCCCGGAGGAGACGAGATGACACAGCAGAGCCTCAGCGGATCCGGCCCGTCGGACGACGAGCAGAGCGACGACGAGACCCTGGCCGGCGGCCAGGTCTTCGCCTCCGCGCAGGGCGCGGACGATCTCCTGGACGAGATCGACTCGGTTCTCGAGTCGAACTCCGAGGAGTTCGTGCGCTCCTTCGTCCAGAAGGGCGGTCAGTGAGCTGATGGAGCGCCGCATCGGGGGACTGGAGACCGAGTTCGGGCTCGTGTGCGTGAGGGCCGACGGCACGCGCGCCCTCGAGCCCGAGGCGGCCGCGCGCGAGCTGTTCCGGCCCGTGGTCGCCCAGGGCCGCTCCTCGAACGTGTTCCTGCGCAATGCCGCCCGCCTCTACCTCGACGTCGGCTCGCACCCCGAGTACGCGACGGCCGAGTGCGACGACTGGTGGGAGCTGGTGGCGCAGGACAAGGCGGGGGAGCGGATCCTCGCCGACCTCATGGCGCGCGCGAACGCGGCCCTCGCCGAGCGCGGCGAGGACGCCCGCATCCACCTGTTCAAGAACAACGTGGACCACGAGGGCAACTCCTTCGGCAGCCACGAGAACTACCTCGTGGACCGTCGCGGCGAGTTCACCCGGCTGCCGCGGATCCTGCTGCCCTTCCTCGCCACCCGCCAGATCGTCACCGGTGCGGGCGGCGTGGTCACCGAGGAGGACGGCGCCTCCCGCTTCGTGTTCTCGCGGCGCAGCGACCACATGTGGGAGGCCGTGTCCTCGGCGACGACCCGCACCCGCCCGCTGATCAACACGCGCGACGAGCCCCACGGGGACCCCACGCGCTTCCGCCGTCTGCACGTGATCGTGGGCGACTCGACCATGTCCGAGGTCTCCACGTGGCTGCGTTTCGCGACCACCGACCTCGTGCTGCGGCTCATCGAGTCCGGCCGCGCGGTCGACGTCCCCGAGCTCGAGGACACGATCTCCGCGATCCGCGTCGTCGCCCGAGACCTCCCCGGCACCGAGCCGCTGCCGCTCGCGAGCGGCCGCACCGCGAGCGCCCTGCAGATCCAGCAGCGCTATCTCGACCTCGTCGCGCCCGTCGCCCGCGAGGACGAGCACGACGTCCTGGAGACCTGGCAGCGCGCCCTGGACGCGGTCCTCACCGGCGACCGCTCCTGGGCCGCGCAGACCCTGGACTGGGCGATCAAGGAGAGACTGTTCACCCAGGTCGCCGCGCGCCACGGGCTCGACCTGGGCGATCCGCGCATCGAGCGCCTCGACCTCGCCTACCACGACATCGACCCGGAGCAGGGCCTCGCGGCCTCGCTGCGCCGGCGCGGACAGGCGCCCTCCGTGCTCTCCGAGACGGCGATCGAGTCCGCACGTGCCGCAGCGCCCGCGACGACCCGCGCCCACCTGCGCGGGCGCTTCGTCACCGCGTCCGAGGAGGCGCACGTGGACCACGTCGCCGACTGGACCACGATGCGGCTCGTGCGCCAGGGCGCGATGCCCGTGAGCGTCATGGACCCGTTCCAGACCGAATCGGAGCAGGTGGATGCGCTCATCGCCCAGATCCGCGCAGACGGATCGACGGACGCGGCACCACCCGCCTGAACCCCGCGGGGGAGCGCGCCCGCTCAGCGGATCGACGCCGTTCTCCCACCGCCCGTGGGCCCGTTCCTCTTCCAGCCCGGCCCCACCTCGACCCCGTACTCTGAGGGCATGGGCCGCCGCCGCGGCCTCCCCGACACGAAAGGCCCCCTGGTGATCTCTCGCCGCTCCCTGCTCAGCTCCGCCCTCGCGGCATCCGCCGCGATCGGCCTCGCCGCCTGCTCCGACGACCAGGACGGCTCGGGCTCCTCGGACGGCGGCGGCGCGTCCGACAGCGCGACGCCCGCGCTCGACGGCGTCACCGTCAGCAAGGACCTGAAGAAGGCGCCGAAGGTCGAGTTCAAGACCCCGCTCAGCATCGACCAGCCGGACGCCCGCACGATCGTCGCCGGCAAGGGCGCGCAGATCGCCGAGGGCGACACGATCATCTGGCGCCCCCTCTACGTGGACGCGAGCAGCGGCAAGACCAAGCAGTCCTGGTGGGAGGACGGCCCCGCCGGCAGCGTCACCGTCTCCACCGACCAGATCGGCGAGAAGGCCGCGGACTTCCTGGTCACGGCCACCGTGGGCTCTCGCGTCGCCCTTGCCGGCTGGCAGCAGGACGCGAGCGGCTCGATGGTCTCGCTCATCCAGGTGGCCGACATCGACCGCGTGGTCTCCCCGCTGCGCGCGAAGGGCAAGGAGCAGAAGCCCTCGGGCGACCTGCCCGCCGTGAAGCTCGGCAAGGACGGCGCCCCGTCCCTCGAGGGCAAACCCGAGGGGGATCCGCCGTCGAAGACCACCCGCGAGGTGCTCATCGAGGGCGAGGGCGACAAGACCCGGAAGGGCGACCACCTGGTGATGCAGTACACCGGATGGACCTGGGACGACGGCAAGCAGTTCGACTCCTCGTGGGAGCGGAAGGTGCCGTTCGGCTTCACCCAGGGCCAGGGCGACGTCATCACCGGCTGGGACGAGCACCTCACCGGACTGCCCATCGGCAGCCAGGTGATGCTCGTGATCCCGCCGAAGGACGCGTACGGGACCGACGAGAAGTCCGGCGGCGAGCTCGCCGGCAAGACCCTCGTGTTCGTCATCGACGTCCTCGACGCGGCCCCCACGCAGAAGAACTCCTGAGCCCGCGCGCCACCGCGCGCAGCTCTCCCGACGCCCCCGGGCGCATCCCCATCCCGCCGTTCCCACCGACCAGGAGGACACCATGGACCGCAGCAAGCCCGAGATCGAGTTCCCCGGCACCGAGGCGCCCACAGAGCTGGTGATCGTCGACGAGATCGAGGGCGAGGGCCCCGAGGCGAAGGCCGGCGACGTCGTGGACGTGCACTACGTGGGCGTCTCCCACGGGACCGGTGACGAGTTCGACGCCTCCTGGAACCGCGGCGAGCCGCTGCGCTTCCAGCTGGGCGTGGGCCAGGTCATCAGCGGCTGGGACCAGGGCGTGCAGGGGATGCGCGTGGGCGGCCGTCGCCGGCTCGAGATCCCGTCCTCGCTCGCCTACGGCGACCGCGGCGCGCCGCCCGTGATCGCGCCGGGGGAGGCGCTGATCTTCGTGTGCGACCTGGTGGCCGTCCACTCGCGCTGACGCCCTCGTGACCCGTGATGCGCAGGAGGGTCTGTTCGAGGCGCCTGCCCCTGCCGCCGATCCCGCCCCTGCGCCGTCCTCGCGACCGCGCACCACGGCGGGGTTCGCGGTCGCCGGCCACGATCCCGTCGCCTCCGTGCGGCTGATCGGCGTGCTGCCCCATCTGGACCGTCCCTTCGACTACGCGGTGCCGGCGACCCTGGACGCGGCGGGCCCCGGCATGCGTGTGAAGGTCCGTTTCTCGGGGCGGGAGCACGACGGCATCGTGCTCGCACGCAGTGCTCGGGCGAGCACGGACCGCCCGCTCGCGCCCCTGGCCCGCCTCGTCTCCGAGGACGTGGTGATCTCCCCGGACATGCTGCGCGTGTGCGAGGAGGTCGCCGAGAGGTGCGCGGGGAGCGTCGGGGACGTGCTCCGGCTCGCGATCCCGCCGCGCCACGCCCGTGCGGAGAAGGCCGATCGCGCGGCGGAGGAGAAGGAGAGCACGGAGGCGAGCGCGTCCCCGGAGGATCCCGTCCCCGCCGAGGAGCCCGACGCGGGGGAGGAGGAAGCGTCGGCCGCTCCCGCCGACGACCTCCTCACCGCCTATGCGGGACTCCCCGCGCTGGTCTCCCGCGCCGGCGCCCCGCAGGGCCCCGTGCCCCGCGCCGCCGTCGTCCTGGAGCCCGCCCACTCCTGGGACGATCTGACCGCCCAGGCGATCGAGTCGCTCCCGGACGGAGCCGGGTCCCTCGTGATCGCGCCCGATCAGCGCGATGTGCAGCGCCTGCATCGCTGTCTCGAGTCGCACGGGATCGCCCATGAGGTGCTCACGAGCGCCGACGGGCCCGAGAAGCGCTACCGCGCCTTCCGCCGGATCCTGCGCGGCGCCTCGCGGGTGGTGATCGGCAACCGTTCGGCCGCCTTCGCCCCCGTCGCGGACCTCGCCCTGGCGATCTGCCTCGATCCGGCCGACGACCTCCTCGTCGAGCCCCGCGCGCCGTACCCGCACCTGCGCACGATCCTGCAGTCCCGCTCCGCCCAGGAGCACTGCGCCCTGCTGCTGGTCAGCCGATCCCTGGACCCGCAGACCCTGTTCCTCGCCGAGACCGGCTACCTGCACCTGCTGCCGCCCGTGCCCGCGCCGCTCACGGCGGTGCGCCCGCACATCGAGGCCATGGACGAGTACCTGCGCGAAAGGGAGGGTCCCAGCGGCCGCTCCCGCATGCCCCAGCAGGCCATGCGCGTGCTGCGCGAGGGGATGGCCCGCGGTCCCGTGCTCGTGCAGGTGCCGCGCTCCGGCTACGTCCCCGCGGTCGCCTGCACCTTCTGCGGCACCCGCTGCCGCTGCCCCCAGTGCGCCGCGCCGCTCGTGCTGCGCGGGCGCGGCGGCGGCCTCCAGTGCACCGTGTGCGGGCGCCGCGAGGACGCCTACCGCTGCCCGGAGTGCTCGCGCACGCAGGTGAGGGCCCTCGTCATCGGCTCCGCCCGCACCGCCGAGGAGCTGCGGCGCGCCTTCCCCGACGCCCCCTTCCGGGTCGCCGGCGGGGCCCAGGGCCCGGTCCCCGACGACGACGTGCCCGACGGGGCGATCGTCGTCGCGACCCCGGGCGCCGAGCCCGCGCCGCCCGGAGGGTTCGCGGCCGCCCTGCTGCTCGATGCCGACGCGATGCTCGCCCGCGCCGCCTACGACGCCGACATCGAGGCCGTGCGCCGCTGGTCGAACGCGATCGCCCTCGTGCGGCCCCAGGCCGAGAGAGGGCGCGTGCTGATCGTCGGCACCTCGACCCTCCCCGCGATCCGCGATCTCGTCGCCCACCGCTCGAGCGTCTTCCTCGACCGGGTCATGGAGGACCGCCGCGCCCTGGATCTCCCCCCGGTCTCGAAGGTCTCCGAGGTCGTCGGCGACCGGCCCGCCGTGCGCTCCTTCCTGGCCCAGACCGCCCTGCCTGACGGCACGGACGTCTTCGGGCCCGTCGACGTCCCCGAGGAGGACGACCGCATCCGCTCGCGCGCGGTGCTGCGCCTCGCCGTCGAGCGCTCGCGCGAGCTCGCCGACGCCCTCCGCGCCGGCATCGCGGCCCGCAGCGCGCACAAGGACCCGGGCTCCCTGCGCGTGCGCCTCGATCCGCCCGACGTGTTCTGACCCCCCGCCCGTAGAATGGCTGATCATGCGCATCCTCTTCGCCGGCACCCCTGAGGTCGCCGTCCCCTCGCTCCGCGCGCTGCTCGACTCGCCCCACGAGGTCGTCGCCGTGCTCACCCGTCCCGACGCCCCCTCGGGCCGCGGCCGGACCCTGCGACCGAGCCCCGTCCGCGTCCTCGCCGAGGAGACGAGGGTCCCCGTCCTCTCCCCGGACTCGCTGCGCGGGGAGGACGTCCTCTCGCAGCTGCGCGACCTGGACGTCGAGGCGGCGGCCGTCGTCGCCTTCGGGAACCTGGTCCCTCCGGCCGCGCTCGCGATCCCCCCGCGCGGCTGGGTGAACCTGCACTTCTCGCTGCTCCCCGCCTGGCGTGGAGCGGCCCCCGCCCAGCGCGCGGTGCTCGCCGGGCAGGAGAGCACCGGCATGACCACCTTCCTGCTCGAGAAGGGCATGGACACCGGGCCCGTGCTCGCGACCCGGGACGTCGCCATCGACCCCTTCGAGACCGCCGGATCCCTCCTGGACCGGATGGCGGTCGACGGCGCTCCGCTCCTGGTCGAGACCCTCGACGCCCTCGCCGACGGCACCGCCCGCCCGGTCCAGCAGAGCGAGGAGGGCGCGACCCGCGCCGCCAAGCTCACGCCCGCCGAGGCCGAGCTCGACCTCAGCCTTCCCGCCCCCGAGGTCTCCGCCCGCATCCGCGGCATGAGCCCGCACCCCGGAGCGTGGACCACCTGGGAGGGCGAGCGGATGAAGGTGCTGGGCGTCGAGCCCGTGCGCACCGAGGCCCCGCCCCTGGCGCCCGGCCGGCTGCACGCCACGCGCCGGCAGCTGCTGATCGGCACCGGCAGCGAGCCCCTCGCCCTCGCCCAGCTCGCCCCCGCCGGGCGTCGCGCCATGCGCGCGGCGGACTGGGCCCGCGGCGCGGGCCTCGCCGAGGGCGCCGCCTTCGGCGCCGCAGACCATTCCGCTGACGATCCAGCCGAGCGTCCCGCCGACGAGCAGGAGAGCACCCGATGAACCCGCACCAGGACCAGGGACGGGGCCGGCCCGACAACCGGGACCGGCGTGACCACGGCGATCGCCGGGACGACCGGCGCGACGGCCACCACGGCGCCGGCCGCGACGCCAAGGGCCGCGAGCGCTCCGGGTCCCGCGGGCGGGGAGGCCCCCGCCGCGGCTGGTCCCAGGAGCGCCCGTCCGAGCGCCGCCGCAGCACCACGAGCTCCCGCACCGTCGCCTACGACGCTCTGCGCGCGGTCCATGAGGACGACGCCTACGCGAATCTCACCCTCCCGCACCAGCTGCGCCGCGCCCGCCTGCACGGTCGCGACGCCGCGTTCACGACCGAGCTGTTCTACGGCACCCTGCGCGCCCAGGGCCGCCTGGACGCGATCCTCGCGCTGTGCATCGACCGTTCCCTCGACGACGTCGAGGAGGCGGTGCGCGACGTGCTGCGGCTCGGCGCGTACCAGCTGCTGGACATGAGCGTCGCCCCGCACGCCGCGACCTCCGAGACCGTGGCCCTCGCCCGCTCCCGGGTGGGCGCGGGCGCCGCGAGCTTCGTCAACGCCGTGCTGCGCCGGGTCGGGGAGAAGGACCTGCCGACCTGGGTCGCCGAGGCCGCCCCGGACCGTGAGCAGGACGAGATCGGGCACCTGGCCGTCGCCCACTCGCACCCCGTGTGGATGGTGCGCGCCCTCTCCGACGCCCTGGCGGCCCACGGCCGGGACCGCTCCGAGATCGACGACCTGCTGGCCGCGCAGAACGCCGCGCCCTCGGTCTCCCTGGTCATGCGCCCCGGTCTCACCGATCCCGAGGAGCTCGCCGCCGCGGGCGCCGAGCCCGGTCGCCTCAGCGTCTTCGCCGCCTCGTGGCCCGGCGGCGACCCGGGCGGGGCCGCTCCCGTCGCCGAGGGGCGCGCCGCCGTGCAGGACGAGGGCTCCCAGCTGATGGCCCTCGCCCTCGGCCTCGGCGCCGACGACCTCGTTCAGGGGCCCGACCACCACTGGCTCGACCTCTGCTCGGGCCCGGGCGGCAAGACGGCCCTGCTCGCGGGGCTCGCCCTCGAGCGCGACGCCGATCTGCTCGCGGTCGAGCTGCAGCCCCACCGCGTCGACCTCGTGCGCCGCGCGATCGCGACGCTCGCCGAGGCGGGCGCCGAGACCGAGGTCCGCGAGGGAGATGGCACGAAGGTCGGCGCCGAGATGCCCGGTCGCTTCTCGCGCGTGCTGGCCGACGTGCCGTGCACCGGCATGGGAGCGCTGCGCCGTCGGCCGGAGTCGCGCTGGCGCCGCAGCCCCGGGGACGTCGGCTCGATGGGCCGCGTGCAGCGGGACCTGCTGGCCAGCGCCCTGGACGCGGCCGGGCCCGGGGGAGTGATCGCCTACGTGACCTGCTCCCCGCACGTCGCCGAGACCCTGCTCGTGGTCAAGGACGTGCTGCGTCGCCGCGACGACGTCGAGCAGCTCGACGCCCGCCCCGCCGTCCGCGCGGGGCTGCTCCCCGAGGCGCTCGAGGGGACGGAGCTCGGCGAGGGCCCGAGCGTGCAGCTGTGGCCGCACGTGCACGGCACCGACGCGATGTTCCTGGCACTCCTGCGCCGCCTGCCCGAGACGCCCGAGCCCGCAGACACCTCCGAGGAGAGGACGCACCCGTGACCTACTCGACCGATTCCGCCTTCATCCACCCCAGCATCCTTAACGCCGACTTCATGCGCATCGGCGAGGAGCTCGATCGCATCGCGAGCGCCGACAGCGTCCACGTCGACATCATGGACCGCCACTTCGTACCGAACATCACCTTCGGCGTGGACATGGTCTCCCAGATCGTCCGCCACGGGCCGATCCCGGTGGACGCCCACCTCATGATCGAGGACGCCGACCGCGAGGCCCCCGCCTACGCCGAGGCCGGCGCCGATTCGGTGACCTTCCACCTCGAGGCCGCGAGCGCCCCCATCCGCCTGGCCCGCGAGCTGCGTGCGAAGAACGCCCGCGCCGGGGTCGCCCTGCGCCCGGCGACGCCCGTCGAGCCGCTGCTGGACATCATCGGCGAGTTCGACATGCTCCTGCTGATGACCGTCGAGCCCGGCTTCGGCGGCCAGAGCTTCCTGGAGACCATGCTCCCGAAGATCCGCCGCGCCCGGAAGGCGATCAGCGACGCGCACCTGGAGGTCTCGATCCAGGTCGACGGGGGAGTGAACCGCGAGACCATCGAGCGCTGCGCCGAGGCGGGGGCCAACGTGTTCGTCGCCGGCTCCGCCATCTACCGCGCGCAGGACGCGGCCTCCGAGATCGACTCCCTGCGCACCCTCGCGAGCAGCCACGGCCACTGAGCGCAGGAGCCCGGCCCCGTCCCCGGGCGCTCCTGGGGAGCGACCCCGCAGCGTGAACGCGGATGTCCTCCGGGACACACCGGAACCCGCCGTGACCTGGGAACGGGCTAGAGTCTCCTCGTCACCACGGTGACGTGCTCCGGGGTCGGTGGAAATCCGAGCCGGCGGTCATAGTCCGCGACCCGTCCTGCCCGTGCAGGACGGTGGAGCCGGTGGAACTCCGGCACCGACAGTCACAGCCTGGATGAGAGGCGCACGTCCTGCATGCCGCGGCCCGGCGCATCCGGGCGCGCGCCCGCCTGCCGGACCCCGCTCCCCGCGCTCGTCGCCCCGAGCGGAAGGCAGTGGTCATGGGAGTCATCGAGTGGCTCTTCAACGCGAAGATCGAGTTCGCCGGAGGGCAGTTCCTGCTCTGGCGCGAGGTCGTGGGCAACGTGTTCGGGCTCCTCAGCGCCCTCGGCGGCATGCGCCGGAAGGTCTGGGCGTGGCCCATCGGCATCATCGGCAACCTGCTGCTGCTCACCGTGTTCCTCGGGAGCGTGTTCGGCACTCCGAACCCCGTCGACCTCCTGGGCCAGGCCGGCCGTCAGGTGATGTTCATCGTCACCAGCATCTACGGCTGGTGGCGCTGGCACTCCGCGCGCACCGGCGGGGGCACCGCCGTCGAGCCCCGATGGGCCGGATGGGGCACGCGCGCCCTGCTCGTCGTGGTCCTCGTCGGCGGCACCGCCGCGCTCACGCCGCTGTTCCGCGCGCTCGGCTCCTACGAGCCGGTCTGGGCCGACGCCTGGATCTTCATGGGCAGCCTCCTGGCGACCTTCGGCATGGCCAAGGGCTGGGTCGAGTTCTGGCTGATCTGGGTCGCGGTCGACGTGGTCGGCGTGCCCCTGCTGTTCTCCGCGGGCTACTACGCGAGCGGTCTCATGTACGTCTTCTACGGGCTGTTCACCCTCACCGGGTTCTTCGTCTGGTGGCGCGTGCGGACCCGCGAGGACCGCGCGGTGACCGTCGAGACCGCCCATCTGGATCCCACCGTCGGCCGACGTCCCCGTCCGTGACCGCGCACCCGAGGCCGCACCCCGCCGCCCCCGCTGAGATGGCGCGCCCTGGCACCGCCATCGACCGATACCCTGGTGCCGTGAAGGATTTCGAGTCGCTGCACGCCGAGCTGACCCAGAAGGCCGCCGATCGCCCCGAGGGGTCCGGCACGGTCGCCGAGCTGGACGCCGGCGTGCATGCCATCGGCAAGAAGATCGTCGAGGAGGCCGCCGAGGTCTGGATGGCCTGCGAGCACGAGTCGCACGAGGCCGCCGCCGAGGAGATCTCCCAGCTCCTCTACCACCTCCAGGTGATGATGATCGCCAAGGACATCACGCTCGAGGACGTCTACCGACATCTGTGAGGGCCCGCCCCTGCAGATCCGTCCCGCAGACCGCCCTGTCCTCCCGCCGCCCCTCCGCCGAAGGGAATCCCGTGCTCCGCATCGCCGTGCCCAACAAGGGCGCCCTGTCCGAACCCGCCGCCGCCCTGCTCTCCGAGGCGGGCTACCGCCGCCGCGGCACCGCCAAGGAACTCGTCCTGGTCGACGAGCCCAACAACGTCGAGCTGTTCTTCCTGCGCCCCCGCGACATCGCGGTCTACGTGGGATCGGGGACCGTGGACGTCGGCATCACCGGGCAGGACATGCTCGCCGACTCGCGCACCGCGGCCGAGGTGATCCTGCCCCTGGGCTTCGCGCACTCCACCTTCCGCTTCGCCGCCCAGGCGGGCGAGGAGCGCGACCTCGGCGGACTCGCGGGGGCGCGCATCGCGACCTCGTACGAGAACCTCGTCGAGGACCACCTCGCCGAGCACGGCGTGGAGGCGACGGTGGTCCACCTCGACGGCGCCGTGGAGAGCTCGATCCGCCTGGGCGTCGCCGACGTCATCGCGGACGTGGTCGAGACCGGCACCACCCTGCGCCAGGCAGGGCTCTCCGTCTTCGGCGACCCCATCATGACGAGCCAGGCCGTGCTCTTCTCCCGGCCCGGGCTCACGCTGGACGACGACGCCGCGCACACCCTCGAGGTGCTCGTGCGCCGAGTCCGCGGCGTCCTCGTCGCGCGGGAGTACGTGCTGATCGACTATGACATCCCGACCGAGAAGCTCGAGGGCGCGGTCGCGGTCACCCCGGGCTTCGAGGCGCCCACGGTGTCCGAGCTGCACCGCAGCGGATGGTCCGCCGTGCGCTCGATGGTCGCTGTCTCCGAGACCAACCAGGTCATGGACGCGCTGTACGAGGTGGGCGCCCGCGCGATCCTCGTCACCGCGATCCAGGCCTGCCGGATGTGAGCGCATGAGCATCAGCGCGCCCGACGGGCCCGAGGGCACGGTCGTCCTGCGGCCGCGGGTGACGCGCGTCGTCGCCTACGTGATCGGCTCCGTGGTGATGCTCGCCGCGATCGGCCTGTCCCTCCTCACCCACTTCGGGTTCGCGGACACCGTCGGCTTCCTCGCCTTCGGCCTGGCCGTGCTCTGGTTCTGCCACCGGGAGGGCTCCGTGCGCGCGACCGCGCACGCCGACCGGCTCGTAGTGCGGAACCTCATGGCGACGCGCGAGCTCGAGTGGGCGGAGATCATCGGCGTGGTCTTCCCGCCCGGGGACCCGTGGGCGAAGCTCGATCTGGCCGACGGCGACACGCTCTCGGTGATGGCCGTGCAGCGCACCGACGGCGAGAAGGGCATGACGGCGGCGCGCCGCCTCGCCGGCATGATCGCCGAGCGCTCGGGTGCCGAGGGCTCCGGGGGCTCCGCGAAGGGCTGATCCCCTCCGGAGGCGCTCTGCGGCGCGGACCTCGGTGAGCCTCAGCGGCCCGCGGGGTCCGCGAGCCGGGCCGCGTGGCGGCCGGCGGCGGCCGCGAAGAGGAAGGGCCACGGGTCCTCCTCCATCCCGCGTCCCATCGTCCTCAGGCCGACGGGGGAGTCGTCGAGCGCCTCGCGCAGGCCCGCCCGCGGGACGTCCACGATGCGGTGCCCGATCCCTCGCGTCAGGGCGGGCTCGACAACGCCCCTTTCCAGCTGTTGCCTCACGTACTGCGAGAAAGCGGTGTCCTCTGGATCGGTATCGCGGTCGGATTCCGCCGGGAGCACGGGCACGTCGGCCGCGGCCAGCGCGGCCCGCCCCAGCAGGGTGAGGCTGTGGTGGGAGACGCCGTGGTGGCGGGAGCGGGCGTCGGCCCCGGAGACCCGCAGCGCGGCGACGGTTCGGCCGCCCAGCACCGCGGCGGCATGGAGCCCCTCGGCGGCCTGGATCCCGGAGAAGCCCCAGTCGGTGCCGGTCCCGAGGTTCCCCGGCCCCTGCGCGACCACCACCACGTCGGCCCCGCAGACGGCCTTCGCGCCGAGCAGCGCGGTGTGCACGGTCACGGCCTCGAGGTCCCCGCCGAACGCCTGGCCGGCGCTGATGCAGGCGACGAGGTCCCCGGTCTCGCGCAGGCGCGCGACCGTGCGCGAATAGGCGGCGGGCAGCGCCGCGCCGTCGCTCATCACGTAGACGATCCGCGCCTCCGGCGCCTGGGCGCGCACACCGGCGACGACCGCGGGCAGGGCGGAGTGGAGGTCCGCGAGCACCACCGGCATGCCGTCCAGGTCGTGCGTCGTCTCGAGGGCCGCGCGGTGGGGGGACCCGGGATCGTCGAGCGCGTCGACGAGGGTCTGCATCGGGGTGTAGCGGGCCTTGACCATGTGGCCCGTCGGCTGCTGCGCCTCCGGGAGCTCCCCGGTGCGGGCGACCACGAGCGCCTGTCCGCCGGTGCCGAGTCCGCGCCGCAGCGCATTGGCGTTCAGCAGCACGTCCTCGCCCTCGGCGATCTCCCCCACGAGCTCGGGGTACGAGAGGGCCGGCACGGTGCTCGGACCGTCCGCCGACGCCTCGCCCTCGGATTCCACGGGCTCATCGGTCCGGGCGACCCGGAGCATCTGGACGCCCCGCCAGGGCGCGCTCACCTCGAGGACACGCCCTCGCTCCCACTGCAGCATGCGGCCAGCGTAGCGAGTGGGCGGATACGGTGGTGCGGTGGCTGCTCGAGGTGTGGAACGACTGCTCAACGTCATCATGACCATCGGGTCACGGTCCCGGATCGACCGTGCCCAGCTGTTCGACGTCATCCCCGACTACGCGAACGCCGAGAGCGCGGACGCGGCGGAGAAGATGTTCGAGCGGGACAAGGCCGCGATCCTCGAGCTCGGGCTGCCCCTGGTCTCGGAGCGGGACCCGTGGGACGAGTCGCGCGTGCTTTACCGGATCGCGGGCGGCGAGGGCGACGCCCTCGACGTGACGCCCGAGGAGTACACGGTGCTCCTCGCCGCGAGCCGCGCCTGGGACGACGCCGCCGCCGGGGGAGCGGCGCGCCGCGTGCGCGCGAAGCTGCTGAGCCTGGGCATCGAGGCCGATCCCGACCTCCTGCGCCGCACGCCCCGCGGCGCGCTCGAGTCGCTGCCCGTGCTCACGCCGCTGCTCGAGGCCGTCACCCAGCGCCGACGGGTCGTCTTCTCCTACCGCACCGCCGACGGGCGCCTGGCCGAGCGCACGGTGGAGCCGTGGGTCGTCGCCGTCCACGAGGGCCGCTGGTACCTGTGGGGGCACGACGCGGACCGCGATGCCCCTCGGCTGTTCCGCGCCTCCCGCATCGAGACCTATCCGCGCGTGAAGGGCCGGGCGAGCGCCGAGCGGCCCGCCCACACCTCGATCGAGGAGGCCCTGCACCGCTCCGACTCGGCGAGCGAGCAGTCCGCGGCCCGCCTGGCCGTCGAGCCCTTCAAGGCGCTCGCGCTGCGCGACCGCCTCGGCGCCCCGCTCGACGCGCCAGAGCTCGTGCTGTCCGAGGCCGCCCGCGCCCAGGTGCGGCGCCTCGTCCTCGCCGAGTCCCGCTGGATCGCGCTGCTCGAGCCCGCGCCCTGGCGCCGCGAGCTCGCAGGGATCTTCACCCAGATCGCCCGCAGCCACGAGGACGCGCCCGATCTGGCCGCCCTGGAGCGCGCGAGCGTGCGCAGCGGTCCGCGCATCCGCGTGAGCGCGAGCGGCACCGACCATCTCTCGCGGCTCATCGGCGAGGCCTCCTACGTGCTCAGCCGCGGCGAGGTCGAGCTCGAGCAGGTCGCCGAGGAGTTCGCGGTCTCCACCGAGCAGGTCATCGAGGACCTCCAGGTGCTGTTCGTGTGCGGGGACCTCGGCACCGGCTGGGAGGATCTCATCGAGGCCGAATGGGATTCGGGCCTCGTGCGCGTGCGCAACGCCGACGCCCTGCGCCGGCCCCTGCAGCTCAGCGTTCCCGAGACCACCGCCCTGCTCGCGGGCCTGGCGACCCTCGATCCCGCCGCCGGCTCCGAGGCGGCCCTCGTGGAGTCGGCCCGCCGCAAGCTCTCCGCCCACCTGGGCGAGGGAGACGAGAGCACGGGCGAGACGCCCGGCGCCCCCGTCGCCCCCGTCGCCCCCGTCGCCCCCGCCGTTCCCGCCGTTCCCGCCGGGACGCAGGATCCGTCCGTCCCCGGGGCCGACCGCCGCACCGCGGTGCTCGACGCCGTGCAGGACGCGATCGGCGCGCAGGGGCCGCTGGTCATCCGCTACTCGCCTCCTGCGGCGCCCGGCACCACGGTGCGCCGGATCCATCCGCTCGAGCTGCTCACCGTCGGCTCCCGCACCTACGTGCGAGCGGCCTGCGAGCTGGCGGGGGAGGAGCGCCGCTTCCGCCTCGACCGCATCGTGGAGATCCTCGACGAGGATGCGCCGCTCTCCCGTCCGCGGGCCGAGAGCACGGCCCGGGATCCCGCCTCCTCCGCGGTCCCCGCCACGGGCAGCGGCCGGGTCGACGGCCATGTCTGGCTGCGCGTGGAGGCCGGCGGCCTCTGGATCGCGGAGGCCTTCGAGGCCGAGGAGATCCGCGACCTCGAAGGGGGCAGCGTCTTCGCCCGGCTCGGCAGTCCCGTGCGGGCGGCCCTCGTGGACGCGGTCATCGAGGCGGCCGGAGCGGCCGAGGTGGTCTCGCCGCGCGAGGTGAGAGATGAGATCGTGACCATTTCCTGGGGCGGTGCTGAGCGTCACGCCGACGGGCAGTCGGTAGGCTGAACCCTCGAGCGTGCGCAGCGCCCTGGCGGCGTCGCCGCGGACTGCGCGTCCCCGCTCCACGGACTCCATACAGTCCCGCTGTGGGACGATACTGAGGCCGCCTCCCGCCGCGGCCCCGACGAAAGGAAAGACCATGGGTGCGATCAAGCCCTGGCACATCATCATCCTCGTCCTGGTGGTGCTGCTTCTCTTCGGTGCGGGCAAGCTCCCGAGCCTGGCGCGCAACGTGGGCAAGTCGATGCGCATCTTCAAGAGCGAGGTCGACGAGCTGCGCGGGGACGAGGCCGAGGACGAGCAGGACGAGGAGCCCCGAGATCGGCGCGACCGCTCGAGCCGCGACCGTCGGGACGAGCGGGACGCGCGCGGCTCCGCCGACGCGCGTGACGAGCGCTCCGGGCGCGACGACCGGGACCGGGCCTACGATCCGCGCGATGAGCGCGACCGCGACGCGGTGCGCGCACAGGACCGGCCCGAGGACGACTACCGTCGCGACTGAGCTCCTGCTCTCCTCGCTGTCTCCTCGCGGCTCCCGCTCCCAGCGCGAGCCCGCATGATCTGACGGGTCCGGGCGTCCCAGGCGCCCGGACCCTCGATGCCGGAAGGACGAATCGCCCGTGGCGCAGAACCAGACCTCCGACGAGGCCGCCGAGCCCGCGAAGGCTCGCCGGGGCCGCGGCTCGTCGAAGTCGTCGGCGAAGACGAGGCGTCGTCGCGATCCCGAGGGCCGCATGGCCCTCAACGAGCACCTCATCGAGCTGCGCAACCGCCTGGTGGTCTGTGCGGTCGCGATCCTGCTCCTCTCCGTCGTCGGCTGGTTCGCCTTCGATTTCGTGTATTCGTTCCTGCAGCGGCCGTTCAACGCGGCGAAGGTGCTGAACCCGAACCTCGACGCGCGGATCAGCTACACGAAGGCCGGGGACTTCCTCAGCACGAAGCTCCAGATCTCGGCGTACATCGGCCTGATCCTCTCCGCGCCCGTGGTGATCTACGAGATCTGGATGTTTCTCGTCCCGGGTCTGCACAAGACCGAGCGTCGCTACGCGATCGGCTTCTTCGGCTCCGCGATCCCGCTGTTCTTCATCGGCTGCGTGGCCGGCTACTGGATCATGGACAAGGCGATCCCGATCCTGCTGAGCTTCGCCCCGAACAGCGAGGCCGTCACCGCCAACCTGAACTTCGGCGACTACCTCAAGCTGTTCATCAAGACCATGCTGGCCTTCGGCGTCGCCTTCGACCTGCCCGTGGTCCTCGTGCTGCTGAACTTCCTGGGGATCCTCTCGGGCCGCAGCATGCTCAAGGCCTGGCGCTGGGTGGTCTTCCTCTGCTTCGCCTTCACGGCGGTCATGGTGCCCACGCCCGATCCGTTCACGATGATCGGGATGACCCTGCCGATGGTGGCCCTCTACTTCGCCGCCGTCGCGGTCAGCTTCTGGAACGACAGGCGCCGCGCCAAACGGGAGGGCACCGAGCTCGACGACGAGCAGGCGAGCAGCATCGACGACGCCCCCGAGTCGATCGACGGGCCGTCGTCCCTCGACGAGGACGACGACCGGTGAGCCGCCTGCGGATCGGATTGCTGACGAATCCGTCCGCCGCCCACGGCGCCGCCCAGCGCACGGGGCGCCAGGTCGCCCACCTCCTGCGGATCGCCGGCATCTCCGTCGTCGAGCTCACCGCGTCTAGCGCGGCCGTCGCCCGCGCCCGCGCCATGGAGGTCCGCGAGACCCTCACTGCGCTCGTCGTCGTGGGAGGAGACGGCACCGTGGCGCTCGGCGCCGAGATCGTCGCGCACACCGCGGTGCGCCTCGGCGTCGTGCCCGCGGGGAGCGGCAACGACTTCGCGCGTGCCCTGGGTCTGGAGGAGACCGATGTCGAGGCGTCCGTGCGCAACCTCCTGCACGCCCTCTCGCGGCCCGTGGTGACGATCGACGCCATCGAGCTCCGGGCGGACGTCGAGGACGGGCATCCGGCCGGCGCCCCGACGATCGCCGTGGGCAACGTGTCGCTCGGCTTCGACGCGCTCGTAAACGCCCGCGCGAACTCCTCCCGGCTCTCGCCGCGCCTGCGCTACACGGGCGGGGTGATGCGCGAGCTGGCCTCGTTCCGGCCCTTGCCGTACTGGATCGAGGTCGACGGCGGCCCTCGCGAGGAGATCGACGCGAGCCTGATGACCCTGTGCAGCACGGGGATCTTCGGCGGCGGGATGCGCCTGGTTCCCGACGCCCGCGTCGACGACGGCCTGCTCGACCTCGCGATCGTCTCCGGCCTCGGTCGCGGCGGGCTCGTGCGCTTCTTCCCCCGGGTCTTCCGCGGTACCCACACGGACCTCTCCGTCTTCACCGTGCGGCAGGTCCGCGAGATCCGGCTGGGCCTGCGGGAGCCGATGCTCCTGCGAGCCTTCGCCGACGGCGAGCCGCGCAGCCAGCTCCCCGTGCGCGCCCGGGTCCTCCCGGGGGCGGTGCGCATCCTCGCCGACCTCCCCCACGCGGAAGGGAGGGCATGATGAGCTCGCCCTCGGAGGCCTACGCCCGGTTCCGCGCGGAGCAGCGGCGCCAGGGGACCGAGCTCGCCGTGTTCCGCGAGCGCTTCGACTTCGCCCTCGACCCCTTCCAGGTCGACGGCTGCGAGGCCCTCGAGCACGGCGACTCCGTCCTCGTGGCGGCGCCCACGGGCGCCGGCAAGACCATCGTCGGCGAGTTCGCGGTCCACCTCGCCCTCTCCCAGGGGCGCAAGGTCTTCTACACGACCCCGATCAAGGCGCTGTCGAACCAGAAGCACGACGAGCTGCGCGCATGGCTCGGCCACGAGAGGGTCGGCCTGCTCACCGGCGACGTGAGCCTGCACCCCGAGGCCGACGTGGTCGTGATGACCACCGAGGTGCTGCGCAACATGCTCTATGCGGGCTCGCCGCTGCTCGACGGCCTCGGCTTCGTCGTGATGGACGAGGTCCACTACCTCGCCGATCGGCTGCGCGGACCGGTCTGGGAGGAGGTCATCATCCACCTCGACCGCTCCGTGCAGCTCGTCGCGCTCTCGGCCACCGTCTCGAACGCCGAGGAGTTCGGCACCTGGCTGCAGGAGGTGCGCGGGAGCACCGCGATCGTCGTCTCCGAGACCCGCCCGGTGCCGCTGTGGCAGCACGTGCTCGTGGGGACCGAGCTCATGGACCTCTTCGTCGACGAGGACGGCGAGAGAGTCGTCTCCCACGGCCCGGGAGCCCGCGGTCGCAGCGAGATCAACCCCGACCTCGAGCAGGTCTCGTCGCTCTCGGCCCCGGTCGACGGCCGGCGCGGGGGAGCGCGCGGCGGTTCCGGCGGTCACCGAGGGCATGGAGAGCACGGCGGCGGAGGCCGCGCCGGCAGGGGCCACGGGGGCCGCGGGCGCAGCGACCGCCGGGGCACCCGCGGACGCCACCGCCCGCGCGGCCACGACCGGCACGGCGGCGACGGGCGTCACGGCGGGGAAGGACACCGCGGCAGCAGCCGCGGCGAGACCGGCCACGCGCCGCACCTGCCGCGGCCGCCGCGGCAGTCGGAGATCGTCGCCATCCTGGACGACGAGGGCCTGCTGCCCGCGATCTTCTTCATCTTCTCCCGCGCCGGCTGCGACGCCTCCGTGCGCCGACTCGACCAGTCGCGCGTGCGCCTGACCACGGACTCCGAGCGGACCCGCATCCGCGCGATCCTCGACGAGCGCCTGTCCGTGATCGGCGTCGAGGACGAGCAGATCCTGCACCTGGCCCAGTTCCGCCGCGCCGCCGAGAACGGCTTCGCCGCCCACCACGCCGGCATGCTCCCGCTGCTGAAGGCCTGCGTCGAGGACCTCTTCGAGGAGGCCCTGATCAAGGTCGTCTTCGCCACCGAGACCCTCGCGCTCGGCATCAACATGCCCGCGCGCTCGGTCGTCCTGGACAAGCTCACGAAGTTCAACGGCGTCGAGCACGCCGACCTCACACCGGGGGAGTTCACGCAGCTCACCGGGCGGGCGGGCCGCCGCGGCATCGACGTGGAGGGCCACGCGATCGTCGTCGCCGCCCCCGGGTTCGACGCCTCGGCGGTGGCCTCCCTCGCCTCCCGACGGACCTTCCCGCTGCGCTCCGCCTTCCACCCGACGGCGAACATGGCCGTCAACCTGCTGAGCCGCTTCGATCTCGAGCAGGCCCGCGAGACCCTCGAGATGAGCTTCGCCCAGTTCCAGAGCGATCGCAGCGTGGTGGGTCTGGCCCGCCGCGCCCGCGAGCTCGAGGACACCGCCGCCTCCTACCGCGAGGCGGCGGTGTGCGAGCGCGGAGACCTGGGGGAGTACGCGGAGATCCGGCGCCGCATCACCGAGCGCGAGAAGACCCTCTCCTGGCGCCGCTCCGCCGGCGATCGCGATCGCACCCTGAAGGCGCTGCGCGCCCTGCGCCGCGGAGAGGTGATCGCCCTCCCGGGCGGCAGGCGCCAGGGGTACGCGGTCGTGCTCGACGTGGACCGCGAGGTCCTCGGCGGCCCGCAGGTCGACGTGCTCACGACGGAGGGCCGCGCGCGCAGCCTCCGCCCCGGGGACGTGCCCAGCCCTCCCGCGGTCATCGACACCCTGCGCCTGCCGCGGCCCGACCGCATGGGGTCGGCGAAGGTCCGCAAGGACACCGCCGCCGCCCTGCGCGAGCGCCTGGCCGGGCACGACCACGACGCGCGCGCCGAGGTCCGTCGTCTCGCCGGGCGCTCCCCGTCGACCGCCGCGGAGGATCCCGAGCTCATCGAGCTCCGCGAGCGGATGCGCGCCCACCCCTGCCACACGTGCCCCGAGCTCGAGGCCCATGAGCGGTGGCTGCAGCGCCTCGGCCGCGCCGAGAAGGACCTCGCCTCCGTGCAGCGGCGCATCGAGGGCCGCACCTCGTCGCTGGCCCGCCAGTTCGATCGTCTGATCGCCCTGCTCACCGAGCTCGGGCACCTCGCCGAGGCTCCCGACGGCGGCCTGCGGCCGACGGAGCGCGGCCTCCGCCTGCGCCGACTGTTCTCGGATCGCGACCTGCTGGTCGCCGAGTGCCTCGAGCGCGGCGCCTGGGACGAGCTGCGCCCGGCGGAGCTCGCCGCGATGGTCTCCGCCTGCACCTACGAGGCCCGGCGCGACTCCCCGCAGGCGCCCGAGCTGCCTCCCGGCGCCCGCTTCGACGCGTCCCTGGTCGCGACCGAGCACGTGGCGAAGGGCCTGCGCTCCGCCGAGGAGCGCCACGGCGTCGACCCCACGGCGGCGCCCGATCCTGCGATCAGCGCGATCATGCACCGCTGGGCGAGCGGCGAGCATCTCGCCGCCGCCCTCCAGGACGCGGATCTCACCCCGGGGGACTTCGTCCGCCACTGCCGGCAGGTCGTGGACCTGCTCGAGCAGCTCACCGACTCACCCCACGTCTCCCTCTCAGCCAGGGATGCCATAGTCGGCGTGCGCCGCGGCCTCGTCGCCCAGGAGATGGAGCGATGACCCCGCGCCGCGTCCGTCCCGCCAGCCCGCCGCCTCCGCCACGAGCCCGCCCGCTCCCACCACGTCCGCAAGGAGTACCCCGGTCATGACCGCGCCCGGCACCGATGCCCCGTCGACCTCCGCGCAGGACGAGGTGCTCTTCACCGGCGTCGTCGTCTACTCCACGCAGGATCCGGAGGCCTCCGCCGTCCTCGTCTCCGGGGGAGTGGTGGCATGGATCGGGCCGACGGAGACCGCGGAGGGCCTCCACCCCCGCGCGCGCCGCATCGACGCGACCGGCTGCCTGCTCACCCCGGGATTCGTCGACTGCCTGCCCACGCCCGACGGCGCCGCCGTGGACGACGACTGGCGCGCCGCCGCGGCCTCCCGCGGCATCACCGGGGCCGTCCCCGGGAGCGCGGGGACGCGCGAGGGCATGCGCGTGCTGAGCCCCGTCGCCGAGCCGCTGCCGCTCAAAGACCTCAGTGCGCAGGGCGTCCCGCTGGCCTTCGGCTCGCTCGGGGCCGAGGACGCCCTGGACCCGTGGAGCTGGGTGCGCGCCGCCGCCCACGGCGGGGATCCCGCCCAGCGCATCAGCGACCGGGCGGCGTTCCTCGCCTCCACGCGCGCGGGCCTGCGGCTGCTGGACGTGCCCCATCCCGGTGCCCTGAACCTCGGCGTCGAGGCGACGCTCGTGGTGTGGGAGCCCTGGGACTTCACCGTCCACTCCTCGGACATCCGCACCAACGCCTGGTCCGTCGACCCCCGTTCGCGCACCCCCATGCTCCCCGACCTCACCGAGGGCGCGCCGCGGGCGCTGCGCACGCTCGTGCGCGGGGAGATCGTCCACGACGTGCCGGGGGCCCTCGGCTGATGACACGGACCACGAGCGGGGCCCGCGGCGCCCACCCGGCGGTGCGGCGCGGCGTGCGCACCCCGCGCGACCAGGTGGCGCCCACGCCCGTGCTCGCGGCGCTCGTGCTGGGGGTCCTCGGCGGCCTCGGGGCCCTCGCCGCCTTCCCGCCCTACGACCTGTGGATGCTGCTGCCCTTCGCGATCGCCGCCCTCAACGCGTGCGTGCTCACGCGGCGCTGGCACGTCGCGGCCCTGGCCTCCCTGCTCTGGGGGCTGGCCTTCTTCGTCCCCCTGACCATCTGGGCGAAGACCTACGCGGGCCCCGCCCCGTGGCTCGCCCTCGGCGCCTTCGAGGCCCTCTACATCGTCCTCTACGGGCTCGCCGCGCGCGCGGTGCTGGTGCGCCGCGGCATCGGGCTGGGCTCCGGGATCGTGCTGGCCGCGCTCTGGGTGGCCGTCGAGACCCTGCGCTCGACCTTCCCCTGGGGCGGGCTGTCCTGGGGCTCGGTGCCCTTCGCCCTCAGCGATTCGCCGCTGCTGAACCTGGGCCCGTGGATCGGCACCGCCGGTCTGTCCTTCGTGGTCGCCCTGCTGGCGCAGTTCCTGTGCGGGGGAGCGCTCGCCCTGCTGGGCCGGCGCCATCGCGGCGTCAGGGGGCTCAGCGGGGTGTGGCCGATGGCGACGGTCGTCGGCGTCGTCATCGGCACCATGGTGGTCCCGCTGCCCAAGAACCCCGCCCCGTCGGACGACGGCTCGATGACCATCGCGGGCGTCCAGGGCAACGTGCCGCCCATCGACCCGGAGAGCCTCGCCATGCCCTCCGAGATCTTCCCGAACCAGCTCACTGCCACGGCCGACGCCGTCCAGCAGGTGCGTGAGGACGGCGGGCAGCTGGACCTCGTGGTCTGGCCCGAGGACTCCACCGGCTGGGACCCGCGCGCGGACGCCTCCCGCGGCCAGGCGATCACCGCCGCCGCGCAGGACGCCCAGGCGCCGATCATGGTCGGCACCCAGACCCCCACGGACGACGGCGGCAGGTACAACAACTCGCTGCTGTGGACGACGGACGGCACCGTCGCCGGCGTCTACGCCAAGCGCCACCCGGTGCCCTTCGGCGAGTACATCCCCTACCGCTCGTTCTTCCGCACCCTGAGCGACAAGGTCGACCTCGTCTCCTCCGACATGAAGGCGGGCACGCAGCCGGGCGTCTTCGACGTCGACGGGCACGGCGTGGGCGTGCTCATCTGCTTCGAGATCGCCTACCAGGACCTCGTGGACGACGTCGTGGACGACGGCGCCCAGGTGATCGTGGTGCAGTCCAACAACGCCCTGTTCGGCGACTCCGACGAGGCGATCCAGCAGGTCGCGGAGTCGAAGGTGTTCGCGGTCGTCAGCGGCCGCAGCGTCGTGCACGTCTCGACCGTCGGCCAGAGCGCGATCTTCACCCCCGAGGGCCGCACCCTCGACTACCAGGACCACTGGACGCAGGGATCAGTGATCGGCGAGGTGCCGCTGCGCACCGGGATCACGCCGGCCGTCGCGGCCGGCCGCTGGCCGGAGATCGTGCTCTCCGCCCTCGCGATCGCGGGCGTGCTGTTCGCCGGCGCCGGCGGACGCCGGGCCGTCGCCCCCGCGATGCGCCGCCGCGAGCGCGCCGCCGCGCGCGGCGGGAGCTCCCGGTGAGCGCCCGGGTCCTCGTCGTCATCCCGACCTACGACGAGCGCGAGACCCTGCCCTCGACCCTCGCGCGTCTGCGGGCGGCCGTCCCGGACGCCCACGTGCTCGTGGTCGACGACGCCTCCCCGGACGGCACCGGCGAGCTCGCCGAGACCCTCGCGCAGGACGACCCGCAGGTCGACGTCCTCCACCGCGCGGGCAAGGAGGGCCTCGGCCCCGCCTACCTCGCGGGCTTCCGCTGGGGGCTCGAGCGCGGCACCGAGGTGCTCGTGGAGATGGACGCCGACGCCTCCCACCGGCCCGAGCAGCTCCCGCGCCTCCTGGACGCGGTCGAGGGCGGGGCGGACCTCGCGATCGGCTCACGATGGGTGCCGGGCGGACGCGTCCACGACTGGCCGCTGCGCCGCCTGCTGCTCTCCCGCGCCGCGAACGTCTACGCGCGCCTCGCCCTGGGGCTGCAGGTGCACGACGCCACCGCGGGCTTCCGCGCCTACCGCGCCCCGCTCGCGCGGATCCTGGTCGAGTCCGGACCCGCGTCCCAGGGCTACTGCTTCCAGGTCGACATGACGCGGCGCTCCGCGGCGCGCGGCGCCGTCGTCCGCGAGGTCCCCATCGACTTCGACGAGCGCACCGAGGGCGCCAGCAAGATGAGCTCGGCGATCGTGCGCGAAGCCCTCGTGAAGGTCACCTGGTGGGGGATGCAGCGCCGCTCCCAGCAGCTCCTCACCCTGCTCCGATACCCTGGTCGCCACGCATCACGTGAGAGTTCGCTCCCGTCCGGCAGGTGATCCCATGAGCTCCACCTTCTCGTCTCCCAGCAGTTCCTCGTCCAGCGGCCGCTCGACCAGCGGCTCCTCCGCAGGCTCGTCCACCGGCGCGTCGCACGGCAGTCCGCCGTCGGGCGGGCGCTCCAGGCTGGCCGCGCTGCTGCCCTATGCGGCGCTCGTGCTGGGCATCATCGAGATCGCGCTGCTGATCCTCATCGGCGTGAAGTCCTCGCTGTGGTGGTCGCTGCTCATCATCGTCGTGGGCTGGATCGTGGGCGTCGCCCTGCTGATCGCCGCGGGCCAGCAGTCCCTCTCCCGCGCGCGCTCCCTGTGGCGGGCCGTGCGCGGCACGGGGGACGTGCAGAAGCATCTCAGCCGCCCCGCGTTCACGGTGCTGGCCGCCGCGTGCTTCTTCTTCCCGGGCGTCCTCACCGACATCGTCGGGATCATCCTGCTGCTCACGCCCGTCCAGCGCCGCACGGTCGAGGGACTGGGCCTGTCCGGTGGCGGCGACGCCGCGCACCGCGTCCTCTTCCGGCGCAGCTCGGGAGGCGTGATCGACGGCGAGATCGTGGTGACGCCGCAGAAGCCCTCCGGCGGCGCCTCGTCCGGCCAGTCACCGGACGGCCCGCCGCTGATCACCCAGGACTGAGGCGCCGCGCCGCCGCATCACGAGAAGGGCCCCGCAGCCGTCGATGACGGTCGCGGGGCCCTTCTCATGGATGCGGCGCGCAGCCGCCGGGCGCAGGGCCCGTGGTTCAGAGGTTCCGGCGCTGATGCAGCTTGCCGGCGTGCAGGAGGTCGAGGCGCTGATCGAGGAGCACCTGCAGATCCTCCTCGCTGCGGCGCTCGAGGAGCATGTCCCAGTGGGTGCGCTGGGGCTTGCCCGGCTTCGCCTCGGGCTTCTCGTGGTCGCGCAGGACGGCGGTGTTGCCGCAGCGGCACTCCCAGATCGCCGGGACGTCGGCCTCGACGGAGAAGGGGAGGATGATCGTGTGGCCGTTGGGGCAGTCGTAGACGGCCTCCTGGCGCGGGGCGGCGAGGACGTTCTCGTCGGTCTCCATGCTGAAGGATCCGAGGCGGGTTCCTCGCAGGCTGCGGCTGTTCATCCGATGGTGCCTTCCTGACGGTTCCGGGGGCGGCGGTCGCACGCGCACTGCGGCGCGACAGTGACCAGAACGTCCCGTGGGCACGGAACATTCCCGGGCCGCGGCGTGGGTCACATCACGTCGCCGGTCGGCGGCTCCGTCCCGTCGAGCACGGCGCTCAGGCGATCGACGCGATTGGTGATGATGCCGTCGACGCCGATCGCGAGCAGGTCCCTCATCCGCGCGGTCTCGTCGATCGTCCACACCTGCACCTCGCAGCCGACGCGATGGGCGGCGGCGACGTTCGCGGGCGTGACGATGCGCAGCACCGACTGGGAGACGGGCACCTGCAGGGCGCCGTAGGGGCGCAGCAGGGAGCGCAGCGCGGGATCGGGCAGCTCGAGCGCCCGGGCGAGGACGAAGCCCGCGATCACCTCCCGCGACGGGCTGCGCACGGGAGTCACCCCCGTCACGCCCCGCACCTCGCGCACGGCGCGCGAGGCGACGGCGCCGCGGAAGCTCGTCACGCACACGTGCCCCGCGGCGCCGGTGCGGGTGATCGCCTCGACCGCCGGGCGGACGGCCGCCTCGTCCTTGACGTCGATGTTCACCGGGACGTCCGGGAAGCTCCCGAGCACGTCCTCGAGTCGGGCGAGGGGCTCGCTCCCGGCGACCCGGATGCCCTCGAGGTCGCTCTCATGCAGGACGTCGATGCTCCGGGGGTCGCCCGCGATGCGCGTGAGGTCGCGGTCGTGCACGGCGAGGGCGACCCCGTCGGCCGTGGCCCGGGTGTCGGTCTCGAGCATGTCGGCGCCGGCGTCGAGCGCGTCGGAGAACGCGCGCAGCGTGTTCTCGGCGCCGTCGAGCGCGAGCCCGCGGTGGGCGATGCGCCGCGGTCGCGGCCCGGGCAGGAACCGTCCGTGCTCAGCGGCGTCCGTGGTCCAGGAGCTCATCCTCTTCCTCCTCGTCCTGTGTGCGCGGGCGCGCCCTGCGCAGCTCGGCGGAGGCCGCCCGCGGCGCGGTGGTCGCGGCCTCCCGTGTCGTCTCCGCCGGTCCGCTCCGGGTCCCGTCCTCGCCGCCGCCTTCGCCGCCGCTCTCGTCGTCCCCGCTCTCCTCGTCGAGGATCTGGCGGCGCGTGCGCACCACCAGGGCGATGGGGAAGAAGGCCGCGAACAGCCACCACTGCACGGCGTAGGAGAGGTGCGGGCCGAGGCTCGTGTCGGGCTCCTCGAGGACGTGGGGCATCGGGCTGACCGACGGGTCCTCCGAGACCAGCTCGCCGAAGGCCCCCGTGTAGACGCTGCCGCCGAGATCGGGGAGCTCGGGGGCGATCGCGCTGGGGGTGACGGTCTGGACCTGTCCCGGGGGGTTCCGCCGGTTCTCCAGGGTCGGCTCGACCACGCGCATGCGCACCACGATGGTGGTGCGGCCCTCGGGCACGGGCGGTTCGCTCGCAGGCGTGGAGGAGGTCTCGGCGCCGTCCACCCACCCGCGCACGACGAGGAGCGTGCCCTGGTCGGTCGTGAAGGGGACGAGCTGCCAGAAGCCCACCGAGTCCGAGAGCGGACGGTTGCGCACCCACAGCAGGCAGTCGGGCTGGGTGCAGTACTTGCCGGTCAGCTCGACCTGCTTCCAGCGGTCGGAGGAGGCCAGCGGCGTGCCGGGGGAGGGGAGCACCTTGTCCAGGCCGACGGGCGCGGCGCTGTAGTTGGTCTCGATGACGTCGGCGTTCTCGCGCTTTCCCTCGAAGCGGTGCCACTGCCAGAAGCCGAGGCCGATGCAGACGGCGGCGGCGAGGATGACGCCGAGGACGGCGCCCAGGGCGTCGCGGGCGAAGAGGCGACGCAGGATCTTCAGGACCATTCTCATGCGGCGGTCGTGACCTCGGCGAGGGACGTCGGGGCCGTGGGGGCGGCCGGCGCGGCGGGCTGGGAAGCTGTGGACAGGGACGTCGCGGGCAGGGACGTCGCGGGCAGGGAGTCGCTGGCGTAGTGCATGAGCTGCACGAAGAGCACCGCGGTGCCGGCGGCGATCAGCAGGCCGACCACGGTCGCCACGATCGTCATGCCCAGGCGCAGTCGGGGCCGCGCGCGGCGTTCGGCCGGCTCCGGGAAGCCGTAGTCCTCGTGCTCGAGCTGGTTCTCCGACCAGATCCCGGGGTTCATGACCGTCACGGGATAGCTGGGGATGCGGCGGCGCACGCGGGCACCGCTCGCGGGGACGTCCTCGGAGAGGAGCAGAGGGCCGTCCTCGGCGCCCCCTGCCCGCGTGCGGTCCATCCAGACCCGCCATCCGGCGGGCACCCGACCCCACCCGGGGTCGGGGCGCCACCCCTCCGGCGGGAGCCAGCCGTCCTCGGGCGGCTCCGGCCAGTGGGGTGGCGGATTGAAGGACGAGGTCACTTCTTGATGTCCCAGCTGTAGGTGTCGCTTCCGGAGTCCATGACGAGCTTGTTGCCGCCCGCGCGCTTCACTGCGAAGAGCATGGTCATGGAGTACTCGTCGCCCTCGGAGAACTCGTAGGGGCTGTTGCCCTCGATCCCGGAGTTCTTCAGCGCGTAGGTGTTCGTGTCGGACTGGACCGTGCCGCCGTACGGGGTCTCCACGGAGTAGTCCCAGTTCGCCCAGTCCATCGTGCCCTCGGTGACCTCGAGGTGCGTGGTCACCACGAGGTAGGGGCCGTACTTCGCGTCATCGATCTCATACTGCGTGTCCAGATCCTCGGCGTTCTTCCACTCCATGGACACCTGGACCTTCCCCTTGCCCTCGGGACCGACGACGTCGATCTCCTTCGCCGACGGGTCGACGGTGGGCAGCACCGACGGGGTGACGGTGGGCTCGGCGTCCTCGCTCACGGACCCGGACTGCGAGGGATCCTCGGAGGCTGCGTCCTGACTGGTGGTCGCCCCGGCCGAGGGGCTCGGGTCGTCCGAGCCTCCGAGCGCGCGGACCGCGAAGATGCCGAGGACGACGAGGACGATCGCGAGAACGAGCAGCACGATGCAGCCGATCCACCAGAACCGCGCGATGACGCCCTTCTTCGCGGGCTCCGCCGCGTTCGGCACGGTCGACCACTGGGCCTGCGGATCGCTCGCGGGGCCGGGATCGGGCGATCCGTAGGCCCCGGCCGACGAGGGCCCGTAGGCCGGGGACCCCTGGCTCGGGGCAGCCCCGCCCTGGTCGTACGCCGGTGCGCCCTGGGCGCCGTACCCCTGCGCGCCGTATCCCTGACCCTGCTGGTCCTGCGCGCCGTATCCCTGACCCTGCTGGTCGCCGGCGCCGTATCCCTGCGCGGGCGATCCCTGGCCGTATCCCTGCGCGGGCGACGGCTGGCCGTAGCCGTGCGGGTCCTGGCCGTATCCCTGCGCGGGCGATCCCTGGCCGTACCCCTGTTCCGCCTGGTCCTGGGAGCCGTAGCCCTGCGCCGGCTGCGAGGCCGCGCCGTCCTCGGCGGCAGCCCCGTACGCGGGGGCGGCCGGAGGCTGCTGGCCGTACGCGGACACCGGCTCCTCGGCAGCAGGATCAGCAGCACCAGCAGGAGCCTGCTCGCCCGCGGCGCGCGCGCCGTCCGACCGCTCGTCCTGCGCGGCCTCGGCCGCGGCCCGACCGGTCTCGTCGTTCTCGGGCTCGGCGCTCTCGTACGGCGCCGAGCCGGCGAGCGCCGCGGAGGTCTCCTCGTCGCTCGGGCCCGTGTACACGGCGGTCTCGGGAGACGACGTCGCCTCGGGATCGGTGCCCGCTCCGCTGTCGGCCCCCTGCTCCGCAGCGGCGCCCTGCTCCGAGGACGTGTCCTGTGCGGACGCGGCGCCGGCGACCCGCGTCGCCTCGTCATCGGGGCCGGACTGCACGTGCGCATCCTCGCCCGCCTGCTGGGTCGGGGCCTGCGGCGCCTCGTCGGCGACCCAGAAGTTCCATCCCTCGGGGGCCGGCCCCCAGGCGGGGTCGGGCTGCCATCCCGGCGGCGGCGTCCAGCCCTCCTCGTCGATCGGCCAGTTCGGCGGGGGGTTGAAGCGGTAAGCCATCAGGGAGGAACCTTCCGGAAGGGATGCTGTACGTCCTGCCGGGACCGCGTGTGGCGGATCCCCGTGCACTGGTCCCTACGTATGCTAGAGCACCGGCCGTCCCCGGCCGCCCTCGCGCGCGCCCCGCGTCACCCACAGCATCCGCATCATCCCGCACAGCAAGGAGCACCACGCATGTCCCTCGAGAGCACGGAACCCCGCAGCGTCCTCATCACGGGCGGGAACCGCGGCATCGGCCGCGCGATCGCCGAGGAGTTCGTGCGCCGCGGAGACCGCGTGGCGATCACCTCGCGCTCGGGCCAGGAGGGCCCCGAGGGCACGCTCACCGTGACCGCGGACATCACCGACGGCGACTCGCTCGACGCCGCGGTGAAGCAGGCTGAGGCCGAGCACGGCCCCATCGAGGTGCTCGTCGCCAACGCCGGCATGACCGACGACCAGCTGCTTCTGCGCATGAGCGACGAGTCCTTCGAGAAGGTCGTGGACACGAACCTCACGGGCTCCTTCCGCACCGTGAAGCGGGTGATCAAGTCGATGATGCGCAAGAAGAAGGGCCGCATCGTCCTCATCAGCTCCGTGGTCGCCCAGCTCGGCTCGCCGGGGCAGGTGAACTACGCGGCGTCCAAGGCCGGCCTCCTGGGCATCGCGCGCTCCATCACGCGCGAGCTCGGTTCGCGCGGGATCACCGCGAACGTCGTCGCCCCCGGGTACATCGCGACCGACATGACCGACTCGCTGCCCGAGGACCTGCAGAAGAACTACCTCTCGCAGATCCCCGCCGGCCGCTTCGCCGAACCCGCCGAGGTCGCCCGAGTGACGGCCTTCCTCGCGAGCGATGACGCGTCCTACATCTCCGGCGCCGTCGTGCCTGTCGACGGCGGCCTGGGCATGGGACACTGAGTCCCGCAGCGACCGCGCGTCCGGCGCACCTGCGACCCCTGCCACCGGACACTCCAGACAGAAGGCGTGACTCGACCCGATGCCCTCCGACCCCGACAGTCGCCTGCTCCTGCTCATGCGCCATGGCAAGGCGGACAGCGCGCAGGATCCGGATCATGAGCGGGAGCTGACAGACCGCGGCCGCACGCAGGCCCGGATGACCGGCGAGTACCTCGAGTCGCAGGGCGTGCGGCCCACGCGCGTCCTCGTCTCCGACGCGGTGCGCACGCGGGAGACCTGGGAGAGCGTGCTCGCCTCGATGCCCGGCTTCGACGGCACCGTGGACTTCCTCCCGGAGATCTACGAGGGCGGCCCCGCGGAGGTGCTGGACCTCGTCCGCGCCACCGACGACGCCGAGCACGTGGTGATGGTCATCGGCCACGAGCCGACCATGGCCTCGCTCACGCACGGCCTCGCCGCGGAGGACTCCGACCCCGGATCCGTCGCCCAGACCCGGATCGGTCTGCCCACCGGCGCGCTCTGCGTGCTCTCGGGCAGCGTCCCGCACTGGTCGGACCTGGGGGAGGAGTCCCTCACGCTGCACACCGTCGTCCGCGGCTGAGGGGCCGGGTCCCTCAGTCGCGCTCGAGGATCCTCTCGAGGTGCGGCCACACGTCGAGCAGGCTCTCACCCTCCAGGTGCACGTCGGAGACATCGACGAGCGCGGGCTTGCCGCGGAAGGCGATGCCGATGCCTGCGGCGCGCACCATGGGCGCGTCGTTCGCGCCGTCGCCGACGGCGACCGTCCGCTCGATCGGGACGCCGTGGCGCGCCGCGAGCTCCTCGAGGGTGCGGCGCTTGGTCTGCGCGTCGACGATCGGCCCGCTCACCCGCCCGGTGAGGCGGTCCTCCCGGACCTCGAAGCGGTTCGCGAGCACGTGGTCGATCCCGGCCGAGGCGGCGAGCTCGTCGATCGCCTCGTGGAATCCGCCGGAGACCAGCGCCGTCACCACGCCCGCCGCGCGGCATCGCTCCACCAGCTCGAGCGCACCGGGGGTGGGCACGAGCGCCGCGCGGACCTCGGCGAGCACGCTCACGGGGAGCCCCGCGAGGGTCGCGACCCGCGCGTGCAGGGACTGGGTGAAGTCCATCTCACCGCGCATCGCGCGCGTCGTGACCTCCGCGACCTGCTCGCGGGCGCCCGCATGCTCGGCCACCAGCTCGATGACCTCCTGGGTGAGGAAGGTCGAGTCGACGTCGCTGACCAGCAGTGCCCGCGCGGGGGCGCGGTGAGCAGTGGCGTGCGCACCGGGGGCCGACGGGGTCGTGGGGATCTCGGGGGACTGGTTCAACGCTCTCCTCGGTCTCGTCGGACTCGGTCCCGTCGGGCGCCCGACGCCTCCCCGACAGCTGCTCGGCGCGGGCGGTCGGGGATCACGTCGGGGTGATGACGACTCCCTTGCCGATCACGGTGAGACCGGACTCGGTGACGTGGAAGCCGCGGGCGCGGTCCTTCTCGGCGTCCAGCCCGATCTGCGTGCGGGGCGGGATCACCACATTCTTGTCGATGATCGCCCGGTGGACCTGGCAGTGCCTGCCCACCGAGACGCCGTCCATGAGCACCGAGTCGGAGACGCTCGACCACGAGTGCAGGCGCACCCCGGGGGAGAGCACCGAGTTCGAGACCTGGGCGCCGGAGACGACCACCCCGGGCGAGACGATCGAGTCGACGGCCGAGCCCACGCGGCCCGGCCCGGCGTGCACGAACTTGGCCGGCGGCACGTTGCGCGTGCCCGCGAAGGTCGCCCACTTCTCGTTGTAGAGGTTGAAGACGGGGTGGATCGAGATGAGGTCCATGTGGGCCTCGTAGAAGGCGTCGAGCGTGCCGACGTCGCGCCAGTAGTCGCGGTCGCGGTCGGTCGAGCCGGGCACGTCGTTGCGGATGAAGTCGTAGACGCCCGCCTCGCCCTGGTCGACGAAGTAGGGGACGATGTCCCCGCCCATGTCGTGGGCGGAATCGGGGTTCTCCGCGTCCTCGGTCACGGCCTCGACGAGGGCGTCGGCCGTGAAGACGTAGTTGCCCATGGAGGCCAGGACCTGGCTGGGGTCGTCGGCGAGCCCGGCGGTCTCCTTCGGCTTCTCGACGAAGCGGGAGATCACCTCGGGCGAGGCCGGATCGGTCTCGATCACCCCGAACTGGTCCGACTCCTCGAGGGGCTGGCGGATCGCGGCGACCGTGCAGGCCTTCCCGGAGGCGATGTGGGCATCGACCATCTGCGAGAAGTCCATGCGGTACACGTGGTCCGCGCCGACCACCACCACGTAGTCCGGCTTCTCCTCCTCGATGAGGTTCAGGGACTGGTAGATCGCGTCGGCGCTGCCGCGGTACCAGTGCTTGCCCATGCGCTGCTGGGCGGGCACCGGCGCCACATAGTTCCCCAGCAGGGAGCTCATCCGCCAGGTCGAGGCGATGTGCTTGTCGAGCGAATGCGACTTGTACTGGGTGAGCACGACGATGCGCAGGTACCCGGAGTTGACGATGTTGGACAGGGCGAAATCGATGAGCCGGTAGATGCCCCCGAACGGGACGGCCGGCTTCGCACGATCGAGGGTCAGCGGCATCAGCCGCTTGCCCTCGCCCCCGGCAAGAACGATGGCGAGCACGGTAGACATGAACCGAGCATAATGCCCATGTGGGGGCACTCACACACCGGACCGCCGATCGTCCCGTCGCCCGAGGCGAGACGTCCCGTCGCTCCCGGGCCGGACGCCCCACGGACCACCACGCCCCGCAGACCATCCCGCCCCGCAGACCAGGAGGAGCCCATGCGCGTCGACCTGTTGACCAAGGAGTACCCGCCGGAGATCTACGGGGGAGCGGGCGTGCACGCCGCCGAGCTCACCCGGGTGCTGCGCGAGCACATCGAGGTCCAGGTGCGCTGCTTCGGCGCGCCCCGCGAGGAGGCGGACACCACGGCCTACGAGGCTCCCGCGGACCTCGAGGGGGCGAACTCGGCGCTGCGCACCATGGGCACGGACCTGCCCATGGCCGCGGACTGCGCGGGCACCGACCTCGTGCACTCCCACACCTGGTACGCGAACTTCGCGGGACACCTCGCCTCCCTGCTCCACGGCGTGCCGCACGTGCTGAGCGCCCACTCGCTGGAGCCGCTGCGCCCGTGGAAGGCCGAGCAGCTGGGCGGCGGCTACGCGCTGAGCTCCTTCGTCGAGCGCACCGCCTACGAGGGCGCCGCCGGCGTCATCGCGGTCTCCGCCGGAATGCGCGCGGACATCCTGCGTTCCTACCCGAGCGTCGATCCCGAGAAGGTACATGTCGTGCACAACGGGATCGACATCGACACCTGGCAGCCGAACCCCGCGACCGACGCCCTGACCTCCCGGGGGATCGACCCCGACGCCCCGATGATCGTGTTCGTGGGCCGGATCACCCGCCAGAAGGGCCTGCCCTATTTCCTGCGCGCGGTGCGAGAGCTGCCGCCGGAGGCCCAGGTCGTGCTGTGCGCGGGCGCTCCCGACACCCCGGAGATCGCCGCCGAGGTCGATTCCCTGGTCTCCGAGCTGCAGTCCACGCGCGAGGGCGTGCACCTGATCTCGGAGATGCTCCCGCGCGGCGAGCTCACCCAGATCCTCAGCCACGCGACCACCTTCGTGTGCCCGAGCATCTACGAGCCGCTGGGCATCGTGAACCTCGAGGCCATGGCGTGCGGGATCCCGGTGGTGGCGAGCGCGACCGGCGGCATCCCCGAGGTCGTGGTTGACGGGGAGACCGGGTACCTGGTGCCCCTCGAACAGGCGCAGGACGGCACCGGGACCCCGCTCGACCCCGATCGCTTCGTCGCCGATCTCGCGGGCGCCCTCACCCGCATGATCGGAGACCCCGAGCGCGCCCGACAGATGGGTGCGGCCTCACGTCGCCGCGCCGCCGAGCACTTCTCGTGGACGGCGATCGCCGAGCGCACGCTCGAGGTCTACGAGACGGTGCTGCAGGAGCACGCGGCGCGGAGCTGACGCGCCGCGGCCATGGGCCCGCGCGTCAGCCGAGCTCGTCGGCGATCACGAGGCCGATGGTCTCGGTGAGCGCGTCGCGCGCCCCGTCGCGCAGGTCGCGCAGCACCTCGCGGCGCTCGGTCTCCTCGCCGAGGCCGCGGGTGAGCGCGGATCCGGTGTCGAGCTCCTGATCGGCGAGCAGCAGGGTGCGCGCGGCGAGCGTCAGCAGATGCTCGGCCGCGGGGCCGACGTGCCGCGGCAGTGGCACGGAGGTCCAGGTCGCCGGCAGCGCCTGCAGCCCGATCGCCTCCTCGGGGACGAGGTCGAGCTCGACGGTGCCCGAGGCCGCGCGCTGCAGTGACCGCAGGAACTGGTCCCGGGCCCCTCCGGCGCTCGGCACGGGTGCGGGGGCGCCGCCGCGCGCGGGGACCCGCCGCCAGGAGACGAGGGTCCCGCGGGTGCCGTCCGGTCCGAGCGCGTCGGTGAGCGGGACGAGCGTGTGGTCGGCCATCCCGGCCGCGCTCACCACGATCGCCTGCTCGGCCTCGAGAGCGGAGGCGACGGCCTCGGGCGGGCCGACGAGCCCCGCGATGCGCCCTGCGACCGGGAGCACGAGGTGGACCTGGGCGAGCGGCAGGCGGCGCAGCCCCGTCATCCAGTCGAAGAGGTCCTCGCCGCCACCGGTCGTCTGCCGGTGCCCGCTGCCCTGGGACAGCACCGCCGCGTCGTCGGGGCCGATGTCCCCACGCAGATAGGCGGCGCTCCACAGCACGAGCGCCGCGGCGCGCGGCAGCGCGAGAGCCTCGGGATCGGGCCGCGCACCGGTCTCGTCGTGCTCGGGCAGGGAGCTCATGACGCGGACTCCTCGCCCGCTGCGCCCGCAGTGGCCCCGTCGACCCCGACGGGCACGAACCGCGCTCCCGCTCCTGCCACGTCGACCGCCTCGAGCCGGACGCGCAGAGTCCCGCCGAGCTCGCCGTCGGTCTCGACCCAGGCCGTGACGGGCGGATCCAGGAGCTGCACCTCGACACGGACCGGAGACGTCCCCGCGTCCTGCTTCTCGGTGTCGCGCTTCTCGGCGTCGTGCTTCTCGCCCCCGCGACGGTCGATGATCGTCCCCTCGAAGGTCCCGCCGACGAGCCCGCCGAGCGCGGTGCGCTCCACGAGGTCCAGGGCACGGCGCTCGAGGCTGCCCGCCACTGAGCCCGTGGCCTGCATGATCTCGGGGATCAGGGGGAGCGCCGCCGTGAGCGCGGGCGGCACCTCCTCGCCGCGCGCATGGTGCAGGCAGGTCAGCAGCACGAAGCGGTCGACGAGCCGGCGCAGGGGCGCGGTCGCGTGGGCGTAGGGCGCGCCGAGGGCCGCCTGCTCGGCGTCCTCCGGGAGCTCGTCGGCGTGGGTGAAGGCCGCGTAGGCGGCGCCGCGGAACAGCGACGCGGCCTGGTTGAGCAGGGCGAGATGGCGGGGATCGTGCCAGTCCAGGGTGCGCAGGAAGGCGCCGTAGTCGAGGTCCTCGGACCAGGGCACGCCGAGGGCCGCGGCCTGGCGGCGGAAGCGCTCGACGTTCTCCTCGGGGGCGGGCGGCATCGTGCGCAGGATGCCCGCACCCCCGCGGATCATGAGATCGGCGGCGGCCATGCCGGTCATGAGCGAGATCTGCGCGTTCGCGTCCTCGATGGGGAGGATGCTGCGCCAGGTCAGGCGCACGCGGTCCCCGTCGGCCTCGACGTCCTGCTCGGGGATGTTGAGGCTCGCGCCGCCGCGCTCGGCCTCCTTCCGGGTGCGCAGGGCGCCGATCTCCTGGAGCAGGAGCATCATCGGGTGGCCGTCGCCGGCGTCGATCCCGTCCTGCACGGCGTCGTAGGCGAGCTTCTCGCGCGAGCGGACGACCGCCCGGCCGAGCGACGTCCCCGTGACCGTCCCGCTCCGGTCCAAGCGCAGGTCCCACACGAACGCGGGGGCCGCCTGGTCCGGCAGCAGCGAGGCCGCGCCCTCGGAGATCGCCGTCGGGTGCAGGGGGATCCTGCGGTCGGGGAGGTAGACGGTTTCGCCGCGGCGGCGGGCCTCGGCGTCGAGCACGGAGTCCAGGGCGACGAACAGGGGCACGTCGGCGATCGCGTAGCGCACCCGATAGCCGTCCTCCGTGCGCTCGAGGTGCATGGCCTGGTCGAGATCCG
This sequence comes from Brachybacterium sp. NPDC056505, assembly GCF_042794925.1. Classification (NCBI taxonomy): domain Bacteria; kingdom Bacillati; phylum Actinomycetota; class Actinomycetes; order Micrococcales; family Dermabacteraceae; genus Brachybacterium; species Brachybacterium sp. NPDC056505. Next base: position 80,308 of record NZ_JBHTSV010000003.1, on the reverse strand, counting down.
TCGAGGTCGCCGGGTCGAGCGTCACGAAGGGGACGTCGGTCGCGTCCGCATGGGCGTCGGCGCCCTCGCGCCAGGCGCCGGCCGCCGCCTCGGCGGCCGCGAGCACCTCGGCGGGGAACTCGACGTTCGGCGCGCCGTCGGCCGCGGCGTCGGCGAGCAGCGCGTCGATCGCGGCGGCGATCTCCGAGGCGGCGACGGAGCCCTTCGGGGCGCGCAGGGACACGGGACGGTGGGGCACGGCGGCCTCCTGTTTCGCAGGGCCGGGATCGGGCCCGGTCAGTCTACGAGCGCCCGCCCTCCTCGGCGACGACGTGCTGGGCGTCCTCGGTCTCGATCTCGTCGGCCGAGACGAAGGGGACCCGGCCCGAGAGCACCTCGGTGACGCGCTCCCGGTCGATCGTCCGGGTGAGCGTGCCGATCACGACGGTCGCGATCGCGTTGCCCGCGAAGTTCGTGATCGCACGCGCCTCGGACATGAAGCGGTCGATGCCCACGATCACCGCGACGCCCGGCACGAGGTCCGCCCGGTGCGCCGCGAGACCGCCCGCGAGCGTCGCGAGGCCCGCCCCGGAGACGCCCGCGGCGCCCTTCGAGGCGATGATCATGAACACCAGCAGACCGATCTGCTGGGGGATCGTCATCGGCATCTTCATGGCGTCGGCCACGAAGATCGACGCCATCGTCAGGTAGATCGCGGTGCCGTCGAGGTTGAAGGAGTAGCCCGTGGGCACCACGATGCCGACGGTCGACTTCTTCACGCCCATGTGCTCCATCTTCGCCATCAGCGTGGGCAGCGCGGACTCCGAGGAGCTCGTGGCGACGATGAGGATGAACTCCTGGACCAGGTACTTCAGCAGCGAGAACACGTTCACGCGGGCCACGGCGAACAGCACCAAGCCGAGGATGCCGACCACGAAGATGATGCACGTGATGTAGAAGCCGATCATGAGCTTCACGAGCTCCCACACGGCGCCCACGCCCGAGGAGCCCACCACGGCGGACATCGCCCCGAACGCACCGATCGGGGCGAGCCAGAGGATCATCATCAGCACGCGGAAGATGACGCGTCGCGCGATCTCGACGGCCTCGAGGGCCACCTCGGCCGTGCGTCCGCCCACGCCCTGGATGCCGAAGCCCACGAGCAGCGCCACGAGCAGCGCCTGCAGCACGGAGCCCTCGGTGAGGGAGCTCGCGAGGGTCTCGGGGATGATGGAGGCGACGAAGTCGGCGAGCCCGCCGGCCTCCTCGGCGTCCTTCACGTACTTGCTGACGTCGCCGTCCGTGGGGATCGTGAGTCCCTGCCCGGGCTGCAGGATGTTGCCGACGACCAGCCCGATCGCGAGGGCGAACGTGGACATGACGAGGAAGTAGACGAGGGCGAGGACGCCGATGCGGCCGACCGTCGCCGCACTCCGCACCGAGCCGATCCCGAGCACGATCGTGCAGAAGATGATCGGCGCGATCATCATCTTGATGAGGGAGACGAAGAGGTCGCCGAGGATCTTGAACGAGGCGGCCGTCTCCGGCGCGACGAGACCGAACCCGATGCCCGCGAGCACCGCGACGATCACGGCGATGTAGAGGAAGTGCGGGCTGACCCGTCGGCGCTTCGGCGTCGACGACTCCTGGCGGGGCATCGGGGCCGACGGGTCGGCGGCCGGGTCGGGATGTGCCATGGTGGCGCTCCTTCGCGTCGGGGGGGGGAGAGAAGGGATCTGGGGGATCAGGGGATCGGCGCCGCGCACGGCGTCCGCGGCCCCGGGCACCCTACCGTCCCCCTCACCGGGGCGAGCGGGTTCTCCGGAGATCGGGCAGGCGGTCGGGGCGCGTCGACGGTCGCGACGCATCGAGGGTCGGGACGACGCTCGGGCCTGCGTTCGGGCCGGGTCGGGTCGGGTCGGGTCGGGTCGCTGCACGGGCGTCGGTCCCGGAGCCGATAGGCTTTCAGCCATGTCCGAGGCTGCTGCACTCACCGATGTCGTCGTCCGCCGTGGCGGGAGGAACCTGCTGGATGGGCTCACCGTCAGCATCGGGGAGGGTGAGCGCTGGGTGGTGCTGGGCCCCAACGGGGCCGGCAAGTCGACGATGATCCGCCTGCTCGCCTCCCGCATGCACCCCACCTCCGGCGCGGTCGAACTGCTCGCCGAGCGCCTGGGCAGGATCGACGTCTTCGAGCTGCGGCCCCTCATCGGCCTCGCGAGCCAGGAGCTCGCCGACACCGTCCCCGGGCACGAGAAGGTCCTCGACGTGGTGGTCACCGCCGGCTACGGGGTCGTCGGCCGCTGGCGCGAGGTGTACGAGGACCTCGACCTCGACCGTGCGCGCATGCTGCTCGACGCCTTCGGCGTCCTCGACCTCGAGGGCCGCGCCTTCGGCACCCTCTCCACGGGGGAGCGCAAGCGCGTGCTCTCGGCGCGCGCCCTCATGACCGACCCCGAGCTGCTGCTCCTGGACGAGCCCGCCTCGGGTCTGGACCTGGGCGGCCGCGAGGAACTCGTGCGGAATCTCGCGCGCCTCGCGAAGGATCCGGCGACCCCGGTGACCGTGCTGGTCACCCATCACGTCGAGGAGATCCCGCCGGGGTACACGCACGCCCTGCTGCTGCGCGACGGGAAGGCTGTCGCCGCCGGTCCGATCGACGAGACCCTCACCTCGCAGAACCTCACGCGCACCTTCGGGCTGCCGCTGGTGGTCGAGCGCCACGGCGAGCGCTTCAGCGCCCGCTCCGTGCAGCTGGACTGAGATGGGAGCATCGGCCCCGGAGGGCCCCGGGACCACCGAAGCCCCCGGCCCTCAGATCGTCCCGATCACGACGCTCGAAGACCCTCGGCTCGACGACTACCTGCGCATGACCGACGTGCGGCTGCGCGCGAGCATGGAGGTCGAGCGCGGGCTGTTCATGGCGGAGAGCTTCCACGTGATCGAGCGGGCGATGGACGCCGGCTGCGTCCCGCGCTCCTTCCTCATGTCCTCCCGCTGGGTGGAGCAGTTCGCGCCCCTGTTCACGCGCTTCCCCGAGGTGCCGGTGTTCGTGGGCGAGGAGTCCCTGCTCGAGTCCCTCACGGGGTTCCACCTGCACCGCGGAGCGCTCGCGGCCATGCAGCGGCCCGAGCTGCCGACCGCCGCGGAGCTGCTGAGCACGGCGCGCACGGTCGCGGTGCTCGAGAACATCGTGGACCACACGAACGTGGGCGCCATGTTCCGCTCGGCCGCCGCGCTCGACGTCGACGCCGTGCTCGTCACCCCGCGCTGCGCGGATCCCCTGTACCGCCGCTCCCTCCGCGTCTCGATGGGCACCGTCTTCCAGGTGCCGTGGACGCGGCTCGGCGCCTGGCCGCATGCGCCGCATCCCCCGGGCGAGGACACGGCGCACGACGGCGTCGACCTGCTGCACGACGCCGGCTTCGACGTGCTCGCCCTGGCGCTCACCGAGCAGGCCACGGCGCTCGACGAGGTGGTCCTGGGTGCCGGCCGCAAGGTCGCGCTCGTCCTCGGCGCCGAGGGCCACGGCCTCGAGCCGTCCACCCTGAAGGCGGTCGACGAGCACGTGGTCATCCCCATGAGCGGCGCGGTCGACTCCCTCAACGTCGCCGCCGCGAGCGCCGTGGTGTTCTGGCAGCGACGGGCGGCCGTCAGGGCGGGCTGAGACCCTCGTTCGACCCGCTTCCCGCTGTTCAGCTGCCGCGGCGCGCGAGCAGGCTGAAGCTGTTGGGGAGGCGACCGTCCCAGGCCGCCGCGGACTCCGCGTCGTCGGGTCGCCAGAACGGCTCCGGATGCTCCTCGAGCTGCTCGAGGACGAAGCCCGCCCGCACGATCGCCATCACGGTCCCGGCGAGCGTGCGCTGATGCTCGGTTGCCCCGCGAGCGGGGAAGGTGTCGTTGACGTGGCGGGACGCGAAATAGCCGCGGTCCTCCCTCACGCGCGGCGCATCGGCGTCCCACGTCCACAGCGGCACGAGCGGGTGCGACTCGTGGACGAAGAGGTGGCCGCCGGGCCGCAGCAGCCGGTGCATCTCCGTCGCCCACGCCCCGAGGTCCTCGTTCCAGATCAGCGCGCCCTTGCCCGTGTAGACGAGGTCGGCGGACGCGGGATCGAGGCCCGTGTCCGGGAGCTCCGCGACGGTGTAGCGCGCGGCGACGCCCAGCTCGTCGGCCCGGCGCTGCGCCGCCGTCACCGCTGTCGGCGAGTAGTCGACGCCCAGCACCGAGGCGGCGCCGAGGCGCAGCAGCGCGTGGTCGTCGATGCCGTGCCCGCTCTGCGGGTGGATCACCTCGGCATGCTCGACGAGCCCGCTGAGGAGACGCTCCTCGCACGGCAGCAGACGTGCCGTGCGCGCCTCGACGAGCAGGCTCTCGTACTCGCGCACATGCTTGTAGGAGGCGGCGTCCCATGCGCGCCGGGTCTCGTCGTAGGTGCCCGTGGGGTCATAGGTGCCCATGGGATCGCTCGTGTCCATGGAGCGAGGCAAGCACTCGTCGAGCGTGCTGTCCAGGCGTTTCGAGGTCTGCCGGGGGAGCTGCCGATTCAGAACAGCGGCCTCGCCCCGGTGCGCTGGGGGATCTCGACGCCGTACAGTCCGAGCGCCTCCTGCGCGCGCTCGGGCCCGTCGCACACACGAGCACCAGGGGAGTAGGCGGCGCGCTCGAGGGCGAGGAAGTCCCGCGCCTCTCCTCCGGTCCCGCTTCTGAGGGGTCCGCCCGTCCCCACGTCGTCGCGCTCCTCCCGGGCGAGGAACGGAGGCAGCACGTCCGGGTGCGGGTGCTGCTCGCCGGGCGCGGCACCCGGACGGCGGTCGGGGAGGATCCTGTGCTGCACGAGGTCGAAGGCGTTGATGTCGAGCGATGCGGCGAGCTCCGCGAGGTCGTCCCGTGCGATCTCGGCGCCCAGTCCGGTGAGGTTCGCATGGAATGCCTGGCCCGCGGCGCACGCCTCGACGTCGGTGTACTTCCAGATGGGGATGCCCTGCCCGCCGCCCGCGGCATCACCGCCCTCACCGCCCTCGTCGCCCTCGTCGAGGGGATATCGCCGCAGCGCCTCCCGCACGAAGGCGGCGATCCGAGGCACCGGCGGCACCGCCGTGCCGGTCTCGCCCCAGGCGTGATCGGCGGCGAAGATGTGCTGGTTGAGGGCGGCGCAGGCGTCGATGGGATCAGAGGGGGCGGGGCCGAGCCAGAATCCGAGTCGATAGAGCATGCGGCAAGCATGGCTCCGTGCTCCCCGCGCCCCTCCCGGTCATCCACACCACCGTTCCTCCACAAGGATCGGCGCTGGTCGGAGCGATTCCGGTCAGGGAGCGATTCCGGTCAGAACGCGATCTGCAGCTTCACGTCCGTCGGACGCCCCTCGAGGAAGCGCTCGAAGGCCTTCTCCGAGTCCTCGAACGCGAACGTCTCGGTGACGAAGCGGCCCAGATCCACGGCGTCGCTCGCGGCGAGATCGATGGCCTTCTGGTGGACGTTGGCGTAGCGGAAGATCGTCTCGATCGAGATCCCGCGGCTCTGCGCCGTGGCGACGTCGAAGGCCACGGGCTCGACGGGCATGCCGACGAGCACCACGCGTCCGCCCGGTGCGGGGACCGTCCACAGTCCCTTGTACGCGGGGGCGGCGCCCGAGGCCTCGATCACGACCTGCGGACCCCATCCCGAGGTCTCCGCGCGCACCCGCTCGCCGAGGTCCTCCTGGGTGGCGTCGACCGGGATGATGCCAGCGAGGCCGTCGAGCAGTCCGAGCTTCGCGCTCTGCACGTCGCTGATGTACACCCGGCTCGCCCCGCCGGCGCGTGCGGCCAGCGCGGTCATGATGCCGATCGTCCCGCTGCCGATGACGGCGACGACGTCCCCTGGGCTGATCTGCGCCTTCGTCGCGGCGAACATGCCGACGGCGAAGGGCTCGATGAGCGCGCCCTCGGCGAAGCTGAGGGCATCGGGCAGGCGGTAGGTGAAGGCGGCGGGGTGGACGACCTCCTCGGCGAGGCAGCCGTCGATCGGCGGGGTCGCCCAGAAGCGCACGGCCGGGTCGACGTTGTAGCGGCCCTCGAGCGTCGCCCGCGAGGCGGGATCGGGGACGCCCGGCTCCATCGCGACACGATCGCCGACGGACAAGCCCGTGACGCCCTCGCCGAGCTCTGCCACGGTGCCCGCGCCCTCATGCCCGAGGATCATCGGCGCCTCGACGACGAAGGGGCCGATGCGGCCTTCGGTCCAGTAGTGGACGTCGGAGGCGCAGATCCCGACCGTGTGCATCGCGATCCGGACCTCCCCGGGTCCCGGGGCGCCGGGGGAGGGGACGTCCTCGATCCCCATCCGGCCCTTCTTCTGCAGCACCAGTGCACGCATGTCTCGCTCCTCCTCGGAATGGTTCCGGCCAGGTTACGGGGCGGGTGGGCACGGGGACAGGGCCGTTCGCGCGGCGGGTCGGGGCGCTTCGGGCGCGCGTCAGTGCGCGGGCTGCTCACGCACTGCGTATGTCGGGCCGCCGCTCCTCGTCGCGGATCCCCGCGGCGCGTCGGCGGTCGCGCTCCCAGCGCAGGTCCTCGATCCGGTGGATCGGCGGGAGCAGGGCCGGTTCCCCGTCGGACGCATCGTCCTCGGGTGCGGTCATGGCTGTCGGGGGCACGGCCGATGGCGGCGTGCCCGGAGGGGTCATGCCGGGTGGTGGGGCCTCGACGGGAGGGCCGCCCGGCGGCAACCCTGCCAGCGGGCTCGGCGACACCGTGGCGGTGCGTCCGAGCCTCGATCTCCAGTGCACGCGGTGCGGATCCGTCTCCTCACCGGCTCTCTCGGCCGTCCCGAGGAGCTCCTTGGTGCTGTTGCAGTGGGCGCACAGACCCTGCCCGTCGTCGGCGCTGGTCGCACCGCCCTGCGCATGGGGCTGGATGTGGTCGATCTGGCGGATCGAGGACGCGCAGTAGGGCCCCGCGCAGCGGAAGTCCCTGAGCCGGACGAGGTACCCGAGCCTGGCGGGGAACGCCCGGGCGCGGGATTCCATGGCGATGAGCTCGCCGGAAGCGGGATGGGTGAACAGACGCCGGAGCGTCAGCCGGGACTCCTCGTCGAAAGGGTCCGCTGCGGCGGTCTCCGCGGGCTCCTGCGGCGAGAGCAGGTCGTCGTCGGTGAGCGTTCGGCGGTCCTCCGGCGTCGCGTCGGCCGTGACGGGCATGTCCTGTGCGGGTGCGCTCTCTGCGGGTGCGCTCTGCGGGGCGTCGCGCTCGGGGCGGGGGAGCCGCTGGACGATCTCGTCGCGCACGGTGCGCGGCGGCACCACTCCGTAGCCCTCGATCATCGCCGGGTCGCCGTGATCCGGCGCGATCAGAGTGCGCTCCGTGATGACGACGCCGACCTCCAGGTGCACGGGGTCCATCTGCTCATCGCCCCCGAGCAGGGTGTCGGAGAAGAGGTCCGCCATGATCTGCGCGTGGGCGCGTGTGTCCCCCTGGGCCTTGAGCGATTGCGCCTCGATGGTCAGCTTGCGCTGGATCGCGGCGCAGTCGAGCGCCGGGAGATGTGCGTGGACGTGCCCCATGCCGTGCGGCCCCGGCGTGACCGTCACGCCGCGCTGCATGCGCGCCCGCACGTGGCGCCCGTCCTCGCCCCGGGGGTCGAGCTGCTGAGCGAGGGCCGAGACCTCCCGGCCCCACTGAGCCGGTGAGGCGCCGTCGAGATCGGGCTCGCGCGAGGCGATGATCCGATCGACCTCCCCCCGCTGCTCCGGCCGGAGCGGGCCGCTGCTGCGCCCGATCGCGTGGGCGGCATCGAGTCCGATGCGCCCGTCGGCCAGCGCCTCGAACATGCGCGGCATGTCCCGCACGAGCCGCCTGCCAGAGTGCAGCCGCGCAGAGGCGATGGCGGGGGAGACCCGTGACGCCATCCGGATCTCCCCGGCGGTGCGGCGCCCGTGATCGCGCTCGGCGACGCCCTGTGCCGAGTCCTCCTCGCGCAGACGCTCGTCGAGGGCGGTGGTCACGCGGATCTCGAGCGCGCCGAGGGCTGAGCGCAGCTGCTCGAAGGCGGCGAGGGTGTCGGAGAGCTCGAAGGCCGTGAGGTCGGCGTCCGCGGCGCCGAAGGGGCCGTCCGGACCCTTCGCGAGCTCTCCCAGCGCGTGGGCGATGTCGAGGAGCTCCAGCCCATTCCCGGGCGCCGCATCCGCCGCGACCATCTCGCACACGTGCTCGGCCTCCGTGAGCGCATCGCGCAGCACGAGCTGACGGGCATGACCAGGGGTGCGGCGGGGGTCGTCCCCGCCGCCCCTCATCGGCATGCACCGCATCGTGCCCGAAATGTCCATACCTCCATGCAACACCATCACCCGCCCGAGCACCAGTGCTCGAACGCATGTTCTAGTGTGATATGGCTCACTGCACAGAGGGATCACTCCAGTTCAGATGTCGGTCCGGTGATCAAGACTCCTCGACGACCCTGCAGCGCGAGGCTCGCGCGACCACCGCGCCCGCCCCGGCACATCGGGGCGGGCGTAGAATTCGAACGCGTGTTCGATCTTGGGTGACGGCCGGACAGGAGGAGGTGGAGCATGAGCACGCATCTGCAGATGCACGAGGCGCCGACGCAGGGGAAGGCATCGGCGCCGCACGAGGAGAGGACGCCGCCGAGGACGGCGGGAAGAGGCACTCAGGAGGAGCGGCTCGCCCGCGCTCGCGCCGCGCTCGGCGCCGCCGAGCGCACCACCGCGCGCCATGGCGGGAGGATCGACCGCACCGCGTTCTCCGCCGTCAGGACGACGGAGCCCGACGAGCCCGTCGGCCTCGGCGGGCCGACGGGGATCGTCGGCTCCGCCGGTCCCGGGGGAGCGTCCCGTCGGGCCCCGGCGTCCGATGCCGGTGCGGGGACCGCGCGGGTCCAGGCGGCCGACGAGCACAGCCGTGTGCCCCTGCCCCCGCCGCTCGCCCCGCTCGCTCCCTACGGATCCCTGCGCGCGGGGAGCACGGTCGCGGTCGACGGCTCCTGCTCGGTCTCCCTGATGCTCGCGATGGCCGCCGCGGCGGCGGGGGAGGACGGCTGGTGCGCGCTCGCGGGCATGCCGGACCTCGGCCTGCGCGCCGCGCGCGACGCCGGGCTCGATCTCGAGCGCCTCGCGATCGCCCCGGCCACCGCCGTCGAGGAGATGCCGCAGCTGCCGCAGGTGCTGTCCGCGCTCGTGGACGGGGTCGGCGTGCTCGTGCTCGGACCGCGACTGCGGTTGACGGCCTCCCTCTGGCGCAGCCTGACCGATCGCGCGCGGGCGCACGACACCCTGGTCCTCGCCGCCGCCCCCGTCGCCCGCGCTGACCTGCACCTGCGCGCCGAGGCGGAGTCGTGGGAGGGACTGGGACGGGGCACCGGCCGTCTGCGCCGGCGCACCCTGCGGGTGAGCGCCGCCGGGCGCGGGATCCCCGAGGGCCGCGCCGTGGACGTGGTGCTGCCCGAGGTGCACGGCCTCCTCGCCGAGGTCGCCGTGCCCGACCAGGCCGATCCCGGTCGGGTCGTTCCCGACCAGGCCGCTCCCGCACCGCTGCGCGTGATCCGGAGGGCGGGATGAGCGGGAGCGAGCTCCTGCTGCCCGGGGTCCTGCCCGCGGGCGAGGAGGATCAGGTCGATGAGGAGGAGCACCGTGACGAGGCGGAGCACGGCGGCACCCCGCCCGCGACGCGCATCGCGGCCGTCGTCGTCCCCGCCTGGCCGCTCCTCGCCGCGCGCGAGAAGCTCGCCCGGGAGAAGGCCGCCGGGGCGGGGAGCGGGGCCGGGGTCGCGGAGGAGGGGGCGCCGGCTCCCGTCGTGGTCATGGATCGCCACCGGGTCTCCCATGCCGATGCCGCCGCCCTCGAGGTGGGCGTCGGGATCGGGATGCGCCGCCGCGCCGCGCAGGCCGCGTGTCCCGAGGCCGTCGTGGTCGAGGCCGACGTCGAGCACGAGAGCGCCCTGTTCGAGCTGGTCGCGGCCGCCGTGGACACCGTCGCCGCGGGCGTGGACGTGCTGCGCCCGGGGGTGCTGCTGATGTCCGCACGCGGGCCCGCCCGCCACCGCGGCGGGGAGGAGGCCCTCGCCGAGGCGATCGTCGACGCGGTCGCCGAGCTCACCGGCTGGGACGCCGTCGTCGGCATCGCCGACGGCCCCTTCGCCGCGCTCCTGGCGGCGCGCTCGGGCAGGATCGTGCGCCCCGGCCGCAGCCGGGACTACCTGGGCCCGCATGCGATCGCCGCCCTGCGCGACGCGCCCGTCGGCCCCGGATGGGGGCACCGCGACCAGCCCGCGGCCGATGCCGACCGCACCCGCCGCGTGGACCTCGCCGAGGTCATCGACCTGCTCGAGCGCCTGGGCATCCGCACCCTCGGGGACTTCGCGGACCTGCCCGCGACCTCCGTCGCCGCACGTTTCGGGCCCGACGTCGCCCAGCTGCACCTGCTCGCGCGCGGGGGCGAGCCCACCCCGCCCCAGGCGCACCATCCCACGCAGCCCCTCGAGGTCGCGCGCAGCCTGGACCCGCCGCTCGTGCGCGTGGACCAGGCGGCCTTCGCGGCGCGGCCGATGGCCGAGGAGCTGCACGGCATGCTCGTCGCGCGCGGGCTGATCTGCACGCGCCTGCGGATCCTCGCGCTCACCGCCTCGGGCGAGGAGATGGAGCGCACCTGGCGCCACGACGGCGCCCTGTCCCCGGCCGACGTCGTGGACCGCATCCGCTGGCAGTGCGACGGCTGGATCACCCGGGCGCGACTGCGCGGCGAGCAGACCGGGCAGATCACGCGGCTCGCCCTCCAGCCCGTGCAGCTGCTCCCCGCGGGCGAGGGCGCACCGGCGCTGTGGGGGAGCGCGGGGGAGGCCGCGCAGCGGGCCGGCCGCGCCTTCGCCCGCGCCCAGGGGCTCGCGGGGGAGGAGGCGGTGCTCGTCCCCGTCGAGGTCGGGGGCCGTCTGCTCGCCGAGCAGGTGGCGCTGGTGCCCTGGCGCAGCGAGCGGCCGACGGCGCGGCCCGGGCCGTGGCCGGGGTCGATGCCGCGCCCGCTGCCGTCGGTCGTGCTGCGCACCCCGCCGTTCGTGGTGCTGCGGGACGCGGAGGGCGCGGAGGTCGTGGTCACCGCCCGCGCCCTGCTGAGCGCCCCGCCCGCGGTCCTCGAGGTGCCGCGGGCGGGCAGCACGGGGGCCGAAGGGATCGAGGCGCTCGTGAGCCACGGCGTCGCCGCGGGCAGGGCCCACCGCGTGCTCGCCCACGGGGCGCCCACGGTCCTCGACGAGCGCTGGTGGCGGCCCGACGGCCGGCGCGCCGCCCGCCTCGCCGTCGTCATCGAGCCCGGCCGCGCCCTCGTGCTGCTCAGCCGCGAGGGCGCCTGGAGCGTGGAGGGGATCCATGACTAGGGGATCCATGACGAGGGGATCCGTGGCGGAGGAGCCCCGATGAGCCGCTGGTTCCTGGGCCCGCCCTCCTGGAACGATCTCGAGGCTCTGCTCTCGGACCGCCCCGTGCCGTCCGAGCGCGCACTGCCCCCGCAGCATGCGCCGGCGGGGGAACCGGGGGAGGGGGAGCCCGGCCCGTCGGCCCCGTCGTCCGACGGGCGCCCCGGCACCGACATCGCCTATGCCGAGCTGCACGCGCACTCGCACTTCAGCTTCCTCGACGGCGCCTCGAGCCCCGAGGACATGGTCGCCGAGGCCGCGCGGCTGGGGCTGCGCGCGCTCGCCCTCGTGGACCACGACGGCCTGCCCGGCGCGGTCCGCTTCTCGCGCGCCGCGCGCGAGGCGGGCCTCGCGACCGTGCTCGGCGCCGAGCTCACCCTGGGCAGCGAGCCCGGCAGCGAGCATGCGAGCAGCACCCCCGTGCTCTCGCCCGAGCGCACCGGCGTCCCCGACCCGGAGGGCGAGCACCTGCTGGTCCTGGTGCGCGACGAGCAGGGGTACCGCGCGCTGTCGGCCGCGATCGCGCGCGCCCACCTCGACAGCAGGCGGAAGGCCACGCCCCGCTACCGCCTCGCCGAGCTCTCCCGGATCGCCCGCGAGGGGCACTGGCTCGTGCTCACCGGCTGCCGCAAGGGAGCGGTGCTGCGGGCGGTGCGCCCGCTCGTGGCCGACGGCGACCGCGAGGGCGCGGCCCGCGCGGCGCAGCGCGAGATCGCCCGGCTGCTCGAGCTGTACGGGCACGGGAACGTCGCCGTCGAGCTCATGGTCGGCGGGGACGAGCTCGACGACGAGATCCACGACGCCCTCGCCCAGGGCGCGCGCCTCGTGCGCGAGGAGACAGGTCTGGACGAGCTCACCCTGCCGCTCGTGGCGACCACGAACGCGCACTGCGCCCGCCCCGCGGACACGCGCCTCGTGGACGTCCACGCCGCCCTGCGCGCGGGCACGTCCCTCGCCGAGGCCGATCCGCACCTGCCCTCGAGGCCCGGCCACCTGCGCAGCGGCGAGGAGATGGCGCAGCTGCTCCCGCGCCATCCCGACGCGGTCGCGGCCGCGGCGCGGATGGCCGAGGAGTGCGCGCTGGACCTGCAGCTGCTCGCCCCCGACCTGCCGCCCTTCCCCGTGCCCGCGGGGCACACCGAGGACAGCTGGCTGCGCGAGCTCGTCGAGCAGGGCGGGCGCGAGCGCTACGGCCCGCGGCCCGGGTCGGGCAGGAAGGGCGGGGCTTCCGGGTCCGACGGGGCCGACGGGACGGACAGGTCCGATGCGCCGGCCGACGAGGAGCAGGTCCCCGGGGCATGGGCGCAGATCGACCGGGAGCTGCAGGTCATCTCCGGCCTGCACTTCCCCGGCTACTTCCTCATCGTCCGCGAGATCGTCGCCTTCTGCGAGAAGGAGGAGATCCTGTGCCAGGGCCGGGGGTCGGCCGCCAACAGCGCCGTCTGCTACGCGCTCGGGATCACGGCCGTCGAGCCCGTCGGCCATCACCTGCTCTTCGAGCGCTTCCTCGCGCCCGAGCGGGACGGGCCACCGGACATCGATCTCGACATCGCCTCCGACCGCCGCGAGGAGGTCATCCAGCACGTCTACGAGCGCTACGGCCGCGAGTGCGCCGCCCAGGTCGCCAACGTCATCAGCTATCGGGCGAAGCTCGCGGTGCGCGATGCGGCGCGGGCGCTGGGCTACGACGTCGGCACGCAGGACGCGTGGTCTAAGCGGATCGAGCGCTCCTTCCGCTCCCTCGCGGATGCCGACATCCCCGCCGACGTCGTCGAGCTCGCCCACCGTCTGCGCGACGCGCCGCGCCACCTGGGCATCCACTCCGGCGGCATGGTGCTCGCCGACCGCCCCGTGATCGAGATCTGCCCCGTGCAGTGGGCGGCGATGGAGGACCGCAGCGTGCTGCAGTGGGACAAGGACGACTGCGCCGACGCGGGCCTGGTGAAGTTCGACCTGCTGGGCCTCGGGATGCTCACCGCGATCGACCACTGCCTGCGCCTCGTGGCCGAGCACCACGGGGAGCACCACGGCCTGCGCACCCTCCCGCAGGAGGACCCGGCGGTCTACGACATGCTGTGCGCGGGCGACAGCGTGGGCGTCTTCCAGGTCGAGTCCCGCGCGCAGATCGCGACCCTGCCGCGGCTGCGTCCCGTGTGCTTCTACGACCTCGTGGTCGAGGTCGCGCTGATCCGTCCCGGCCCGATCCAGGGCGGCTCCGTGCACCCCTACATCCGCCGTCGGACGGGGGAGGAGGAGACCACCTACCTGCATCCGCTGCTCGAGAAGTCCCTGGGCCGCACCTACGGGGTGCCGCTGTTCCAGGAGCAGCTCATGCAGATGGCGGTCGACGTCGCCGACTTCACCCCGGCGCTCGCGGACCAGCTGCGCCGCGCCATGGGCTCCAAACGGTCCACGGAGAAGATGCTCGCGCTCTCGGACCAGCTGTTCGCGGGCATGGCGCGCCACGGGATCACGGGGGAGGACGCCGAGGCGATCCAGCGCAAGCTGCTCGCCTTCGCGAACTACGGCTTCCCCGAGTCGCACGCCTACTCCTTCGCCTACATCGTGTACGCGAGCGCCTACCTCAAGTGCCACTACCCGGCCGCGTTCACCGCGGCGCTGCTGCGCTCCCAGCCGATGGGCTTCTACTCCCCGCAGTCGCTCGTGGCCGACGCCCGCCGCCACGGCGTCCTCACCCGCGGGGTCGACGTCACCGTCTCCGAGGTGCAGACCGGGCTCGAGACCGACGCGGGGGGCACGGGGGACACGGGAGGCGCAGGGGACGGGACGGGCCATCGCGCGTACACGCTGCCCGGCAACGAGGACGTGCTGGGCCCGGCCGCGCGGCACCGGGGCCCGGAGGGCTGGACGGATCCGGAGAAGGACGCCCTGCGCGCCGCGCGACCGCAGGTCACGGGAGAGGCGGCGCGACGGGGGCCGGTGATCCGGCTGGGGCTGGCGCAGGTGCGCGGGATCGGGGAGGACAAGGCCGAGGAGATCGTGAGCGCCCGCGAGAAGGAGGGGCCCTTCGCCTCCATCAGCGACCTCGCGCGGCGGGTGCGCCTCAGCGCCCGTCAGCTCGAGGCGCTCGCGACCGCCGGGGCGCTCGACGCCCTCGCGTCCTCGCGCCGGCAGGCCCTGTGGGCCGCGGGCGCTGCGGCGCAGGAGTCGCCCGACGTGCTGCCGCACCTGGCCATCGGGGCCGACGCGCCGATGCTGCCCGGGCTCAGCGACGCCGAGCTCGCCGCCGCCGACTCCTGGGCCACGGGCATCACGCTCGCCGACCACCCGATGGTGCTCGTGCGCGAGGAGATGGAGGAGGCGGGCGTGCTCTCCATCCGCGGGGCGCGCGAGGCCGAGGACTCCACGCGCATCCGCGTGGGCGGGGTGATCACGCACCGCCAGCGGCCCGCGACGGCCAGCGGCATCACCTTCCTCAGCCTCGAGGACGAGACCGGGATCCTCAACGTGGTCTGCTCGAAGGGGTTCTGGTCACGGCACCGGGCGGTGCTGCGCACCTCGCGCTCGGTGGTGATCCGCGGGATCGTCGAGAACCTCACCGGGGCGGTGAACCTCGTGGCCGACGGGGTCGAGGTGCTCGAGCTCGCCGGCGCCGGGAGGTCCCGGGACTTCCACTGAGAGCGGGAGGCCCCGGGACCGACGGGCTCAGGCCGCCGCGTGGGCGCCTCCGCGCGCGTGCTTCGGCGGTTTCGCGGGCTTCACCGTGCGCGCGTTCCGGGAGGCGATCAGGGTGACGAGCACCGAGACCACGAACCAGGCGGCGATCGCGAGCAGCGTCGCCGTCGTCGAGGTGAGGGATCCACCGAGCGAGGCGTGCACGAGGCCGCGGCTGACGATCGTGATCGGCATCAGCCCGCTCACCGACTGCAGCAGCTCCGGGGCCGTCTGCAGCGGCAGGATGCCCACGAGCACCACCACCTGCAGCACCATCAGCACGATCGAGAGGATCCTGCCGATCCGGTCCCCGAGCAGGGCCAGCAGCGCCTGGTGGAAGGCCGCGAACATCACCGCCCCCGCCAGGCACACGAGCCCCACCGCGAGCGGCGAGACCGGGGAGATCCCGATCGCCGTGATCACCGCGAGCACCGCGACGGTCTGCACGACCGCCAGCAGCAGGCCGGGCACGAGCGAGCGCAGCACGACCTTCCACATCGGCACCGCGCCGTCCAGGAGGCGCTTGGAGAGCGCGGGCATCAGCAGAAAGGCGCCGAAGGCGCCCAGCCACAGGGCCAGCGCCACCACGAACGGGAAGGTCGCGGTGGCCGCGCCCGAGGCCTCGTTCGCGCGCGAGGAGAACGTCGAGATCGGCTGGGCGCCCATCGTCGACATCTTCTCGCGCTCGCCCTTGGTGTAGCTCGGGATCTGGTCGGCGCCCTTCGCGAGGCCGTCGGAGAGCTTCCCGGTGCCGTCGGAGAGCTGGTCCGCGCCGTCGGCGAGCTTGTCGTTGCCGTCGGCGAGCTTCTCGGTGCCGTCGGCCAGCCCGGAGGCGCCGTCGGCGAGGCCCTGGGTGCCGGTGACCAGCTGGTCGGTGCCGTCGGCGAGCTTCGAGGAGCCGTCCGCGAGGGTGTCCGCGCCGTCCGCGCTCGAGCGCGCGCCGTCGGAGAGGTCCGAGGCGCCGTCCGCGAGGGAATGCGCGCCCTTCGCGCTCTTGCCGGTGCCGTCGGCGAGCTTCGTGGCGCCGTCGGAGAGGTCCGACGCGCCCCCGGCGCTCGACGCCGTGCCGTCGGCGACCTTGGTCGCACCGTCGGAGAGGTCGTCGACGCCGCCGGCGAAGCCGTGCAGGCCCTTGTCGAACTCCTGGAGTCCGTCGACGAGATCGGGCACCTGGGTGCTGAAGGTGTCCGCACCCTCCGCGACCTGCTTCGCGCCCGCCGACAGACCCGGGTTCTTCGCGGTGCCGTCGCCCTCGAAGACCTGGGAGACGCCCGAGGTGTACTGGTCGATGCCGTCGGAGGTCTGCTGTGCCGCCGACTTCAGATCGGTCGTGCCATCGCCGGCCAGAGCCGTGTCGAGTCCTTCGGTCTGCTTCTGCAGCGCCGCGGACGCGGTGGCGCACTTCTCCGCGTCGACCTGATCGACGCAGTACTTCTGCACGCCCTTCGAGACCTGATCCAGGCTCTGCTCGGGGTCCGCCTCCGTGCCCTTGACGACCGTGTCTATCGCCGTGACGCCTTCGGAGACGCCCGCCGATCCCTCGCTCAGTCCGTCGCCCGCGTCCTTCAGGCCGGGGTTCTGCTCCGTGCCGTCCCCGTTCCAGGCCTTGTCCGCGCCGTCGCCCACCTGCTCGGCGCCGTCCGCGAGCTGCTTCGCGCCCTCGGCGAGGCCGGGGTTCTCCTTCGTGCCGTCGCCGGCGATGCCCTGGGTGATCGCGTCGGCCGCGGGGACCAGGCCGGGGTTCTTCTTCGTGCCGTCGCCGCGCAGTCCGGTCTTCAGGGCGCCCACGCCGTCGGCCACGCCCCGGGAGCCGTCGGAGAGGTCGTCGAGGCCGCCGGAGAGCTTCTTCGTGCCGTCCGCGAGCCCGTCGGCCCCGTCCGAGAGGTCGTCGAGGCCGTCGGCCAGATCGCTCGTGCCGCTCGACAGCGAGTCCGTGCCGTCGGCGAGGGTGCCGAGTCCCGTCGCGAGGCTCTTGTTGCCGTCGGCGACGCCGTGCGCGCCCTCGGCGAGCTCGGGCGTGGAGTCGGCGAGCTCCTGGGAGCCGTCCGAGAGGTCGCCCGCGCCGTCGGCGAGGTCGTGGGTGCCGTCGGCGGACTTCTTCACGCCGTCATCAAGCTGGTCGGCGCCGTCGGAGAGGTCCGCCGAACTGTCGGCCACGTCCTTGAAGTTGTCGTGCATGTCGTTGAAGCCGACGTACAGCTGATCGAGGTACTGCTCGGTGAACTGGCTTCCCATCGACTGCGAGGCGGCCGTGGCGACCGCGTTCCCGATGAGTCCGTCGAGCATCCCGGAGGAGTCGTCGGTGAGCACCTGGACCTGCGCCTTCGCCGCGTCCGTCGAGCCGATCGAGGCGAGGTTCTTCGAGAAGTCCTTCGGGATCACGATGATCGCCGAGTAGGAGCCGTCCTTCAGTCCGTCCTTCGCGTCGTCCTGCGAGGTCAGCTGCCAGTCGAAGCCGGTCTGCTGATCCGAGTCCTTCGCGGTCGAGGGCTGGGTGAGGGCGCCCGCGAGAGTGCGGCCGAGCGGCACCTCCTGGTCCTTGCCGTCGACCTTCATGGTGGCGCCCTCGTCGAGGTTCACCACGGCGGCCGGCACCCGGTCGATGTTGTCCACGCGGCCGGTCAGGGCCCACATGCCGATGCCGGCGACCAGCAGGGGCAGCAGCAGGACGATGACCAGGGAGGGGATGTGGCGGGAGAGCGTTCTCATGCGTGGGCTCCTTCCACGACGGGGGTGGAATCGGAATGCGAGGACGTGGCGGAGACGGAGGCGCGGGAGGCGCTGCGGTGCACGCGCAGGGCGACGTGCCGGGAGGGGTCCTCGAGGGCGTCGACGACGGTCTGCTCGGGCTGGGAGGTCTCGAGGCCCAGGTCCACGCGGGATCCCGTGACCACGGCGATGCCCTGGCGCATGAGCTCCTCGAGCGTGCGCACCGCGCGCCCCTGGGTGATCACGCTCGCGTGGGCGAGGTCGGTGACGAGGTCGATGACCACTATCTCCCGCGCGGCGCGGCGCGGGCTGATCTGCGCGATCCGCCCGGCGACGTCCTCGCCGGGGCCGATGCGGTGCACGCGCGCCTGGATCGCGCCGGTGTCCGCGGGGGAGAGGCGATCGTGCACGGCGAAGACGCCCGAGGTCGGCGCGATGCGCCCGGAGACGAGGTCGAGGAAGGTCTCGCGGGCGGCGTCGTCCGCGCTGCGGGCCACCAGCAGCGCACCGGGGTCGACCGCTCCGGTGAGCGGGCCGAGCACCCCGGGCTCGCCGACGAGCGGGACGATCGTGTCCTCCATGCGCAGCGCCATGTCGCCGTGCTCCTCGGTCCAGCGCCGGTGCTCGAGCACCGCGCCCAGGCCCTCGCCCTCGGTGTCGACCACGGGCAGCAGGCGCTCCAGCCATTTCGGCAGCCACCAGGCGTAGCGGCCCAGCAGGGCGAGCACGGCGGGCACGAGCGTCATGCGCACCACGAAGGCGTCCACGAGCACGCCGACGGCGAGCGCGACCGCGATCGGCTGCAGCATGTACGCGCCGCCGGGGACGAAGGACGCGAAGACGGAGAACATGATGAGGGCCGCGGCGATGACCACGGGTGCGCTCGCGGAGAAGCCCCGCTCGATCGCCCCGTGGGCGTCGCCCGTGCGCACGTACTCCTCGCGCATGCGGGAGACGAGGAAGACCTCGTAGTCCATGGCGAGCCCGAACAGGACGCCCATGCACATGATCGGCATGAACGCGATCACCGGGCCCACCACGTGGATGTCGAGCGCCTCGTTGCCCCATCCGTACTCGAAGACCATCGAGACGACGCCGAAGGCCGCGCCGACGCTCAGCAGGTAGCCGAGCGAGGCCTTGATCGGCACCCAGATCGAGCGGAAGACGACCATCAGAAGGATCAGGGAGAGCCCCACGACGAACACCGCAAACGGCAGCAGCGCCTCGGAGAGGCGGTCGGTGATGTCGATCGCGACGGCCGTCTGCCCGGTGACGCGGACGTCGGAGATGTCCAGGTCCTTCTCCCAGGTCGAGGAGTCGGAGCGCAGGGTCCGCACGAGGTCGGAGGTCGACTCGTCGGTCTGGGAGCCCTCGGGTATCACGACGACCACGGCCATGTCCGCGCCCTCGTTCGGGGTCGCGAGCTGGATCTCCTCGACGTCCGGCAGGTCGCCGATGCGCTTCTTGAGGTCGTCGACGACCCCGAGGGGGTCGTCGGAGTTGATGATGTCGGCGGTGACCAGCAGCGGGCCGTTGTAGCCGGCGCCGAACTCGTCCGCGACCAGGTCGTAGGTCCGTCGGGCCTGGGTGTCGGGCTTCTCCGTGCCCAGGTCAGGGAGGCCCAGGCGCAGATCCTTGATCGGGATCGCGAGGGAGCCGACCACGAGGATCACCAGGATGATCGTGAGCGCCGGGACCTTGGTGACGATGCGGACCCAGCGGCTGCCGCCGGCGCGCTTCGAGGCGGAGCCCTTGCCCTCGCCCTCCTCACCCTCCTCGGGCTCCGGCAGCGCGCCGCCGTTCTCGGCCATCAGGCGACGCACGCGGCGGGGGCGCAGGTTCTCGCCCAGCAAGCCCATGATCGCCGGCAGCAGGGTGAGGGCCACGACCACGGAGAGCGCGACGGTCGCCGCCGCCGCGATGCCCATGATGGTGAGGAAGGGGATGCGGGTGACGAAGAGCCCGACGAGCGCGATGACCACGGTGAGGCCCGCGAAGATCACGGCGCTGCCGGAGGTCGCGATCGCCTCGCCGATCGATTCGACGACGTCCATGCCGCGTTTCAGCTGCCCGCGGTGACGGGAGAGGATGAACAGGGCGTAGTCGATGCCCACCGCCAGGCCCAGCATCGCGCCGAGCGAGATGGTGACCGAGGGGATCTCCATCCCGGCCGAGAGCGCCATCACCGCGAGCATCGAGACCCCGACGCCCACCACGGCGCTCACGATGGGCACGAAGGCGGGCACCACGGAGCGGAAGGTCACCGCGAGGATGATGAGCGCGGCGAGCAGGCCGATGATCTCGCTCGAGCCCATCGGGATGTCCGAGCTCTGCAGGATCTGTCCGCCGAGCTCGACGCGCAGACCGCCGGAGTTCCCGTCGTCGGAGATCGTCTGGAGCTTCTCCAGGGCGCCGTCGGCGAAGCCTCCGGGACTGCCCGAGAGCTGCACGGTGCCGATGATCGCGGTGTCGCCGTCGTTGCGGGTGCCGGGGCTGTTCTCGTCGAAGGGGGAGGGGGCCGCCTCGACCCCGTCGACGTCGGCCGCCTTGTCCATGACCCGGTCGATCTGCGCCTCGTGGTCGTCGATGCTCCTCCCGTCCTCGCTGAGGAACACGAGCTGGCCGCTCGTGCCGCTCATCTGCGGGAAGCGGTAGGCGAGCTCGTCGAGCCCCTCCTGGCCCTGGGTGCCGGGGATCTCGAACTGGCTCGAGAAGGAGCCGCCGAGGCCGATGGCGAGCCCGCCGAGGACCACCAGCAGCAGGGCCCAGACGCCCACGGCCTTCCAGCGGGCATGGGCCATCGCGCGTCCGAGGCGGTACAGGGTGGAGGACACGGAGGGATCTCCTGACGTTCGGCGGCGGGGAGAGGATGGGCGGGGCCGACGGATCGGGCCGGCGGAGAATGTCGACGGACGGTGTCGACGGGCGGTGTCGATGGGCTGGGCCGACGGGCGGCGACCGTGAGGTGCGCAGAGAGTCCGCTCGATACACGAATGTATCGGTAGGATGCTACTCATGGAAGCTGGACATCCGGAAGTGGTCGACCCCGTGCCGGACCTCCTGGGGAACGTGCCCGCCGGGGACGAGACCCGCCGCAAGGAGAACACCCGGTCGCGGCTGGTGCGCGCCTCCGTGCAGGTGTTCGCGGAGAAGGGCCTGGACGGGGCGACGATCGACGACCTCGTGCGCGCCGCGGGATTCACGCGCGGGGCGTTCTACTCGAACTTCTCGAGCAAGGACGAGGTGTTCCGGGCGGCCTTCGCGCTCGCGACCCAGCAGGTGATCCAGATCATGCACGAGCGCGTGGACGAGGCGCGCGCCGCGCACGGCCCGCTCGGATCCGTGGTCCCCGGCGCCTCCTCCGGCGACGGGGCCGACGAGGGCGCGCGCACCGAGGAGGCCGCGCTCATGCTCGACCTGTTCGAGGCGATGCGCCCCTTCGGCCGGCAGTGGTGCCTGCTGCACACCGAGGCCGTCACCCACTCCCTGCGCTCCCAGGCCGATCGCGACGAGCTGGTCTCCCAGCGCCGCCTGCTGCGCTCGACGGTCGCCGGGGTCCTCGCCTCGACCGCCCCCGGCGTCGGCCCGCGCGAGGGGCTGGGCTTCGAGGACCTCGCCCAGCTGCTGATCGGCGTGTTCATCGACCTCATCACACGCGAGCAGCTCGAGGGCGAGGACGTCTCCGCCCTCGCATCGACGACGATCCTGGGCACGCTGCGCGCGTTCCTGCAGCCGGGCGAGGAGGGCATGGCGGGCGCTGTCTGCGCCGGGGGCGCCGACGGGGGAGAATGCCGGACGGCCGACTGATCCGTCGGCCCCGCACCGACCCCCGGAGGGACCGCATGAGCACCGCCCCGACCCCGCGCGCCGAGAGCGCGCAGACCCCGCAGCGCCCCGAGCGGTCTGGACGCCCGGCCGGCGTGGCCTACGCCGACCGGGGCTCCTCGCACTACGACATCCTCGCCATGATCATGTGCGCGGTGGTGATCCTCTCGGGCATCGGCGCCGCCAAGGGCGTCTTCTTCGGGACGATCCCGGGCATCGGCTTCGACATCATCACCGACGGCGGCTTCTTCCTCTTCCCCCTGGCGTACATCGTCGGGGACATCATCACGGAGCTCTACGGGGTGCGCGCGGCGCGGCGCGCGATCATCATGGGCTTCGTCGTGAACATCCTCGCCGCGATCTGCTACCAGGTGATCATCGCCCTGCCCCCGTTCCCCGACGACTACGGGCTGGCCAAGCAGGAGGCCATCGAGATGGCGCTCGGCCCGGTGTGGATCGTGGTCCTCGCGGGCCTCGTGGGCTTCGCCGCCGGGCAGAGCGTGAACTCCCTGATCATGAGCCGCATGAAGCGACGAGCGGGGGAGCGGGGTCTCATCGGCCGCCTGTTCTCCGCGAGCGGCGCCGGCGAGCTCGTGGACACCATCCTCTTCTGCACGATCGCGGCCGCCGCGATCGGCATCACGAGCGTGGGCGACTGGGCCGAGTACACGGTGCTGGGCTTCGTCTACAAGGTGGCCGTGCAGTACGCGGTCATCCCGATCACCGCCGCGGTCATCCGCTTCCTCAAGCGCGTGGACCCGACCTACCAGGCGGCGCTGGCAGCCGCCTCATGACCTCGGCCGACACCGCTCCCGTCCCGTCCGCCCCGTATCCGCAGGGCTCGCCCGGCTACCGCCGCGTGGTGGGCGCCGTGTTCCTCGCGGGCTTCGCGGTCTTCCTCGTCATGTACGACACGCAGGGCCTGCTGCCGCAGATCGGCGCGGGCTTCGGCGCGGGGGAGGCGGCGACCGGCTGGAGCGTCGCCGCGACGACGCTCGGCATGGCGCTCGGGATGATCCCGCTGAGCACCGTCGGCCTGCGCCGCGGGCTGTTCCACCGCATGCTCGTGTTCCTCGTCCTCTCCGGCGTGATCGGCCTGGCCTGCGCGCTCATGCCCTCGCTCTGGTCGCTGGTGGCGGCGCGGCTCCTGCAGGGCGTCGCCGTGTCCCTGGTGCCGGCGAGCGCGCTCGCCCTGATCGGCGAGAGGATCGCTCCCGAGGCCATCACCGCCGCGACCGGCATCTACCTCGCCGGCAACACCGTGGGCGGGCTCTGCTCGCGTCTGATCCCCGGCGCCGTCGCCGAGTTCGCGTCCTGGCGCTGGGCGATGGGCGTGATGGCCGTGCTGTGCCTCGCGTGCGGGCTGGGCGTCGCGCTGCTGCGTCCCCGCGGGGCGGCGGCGGGCGCGGGCTCGACGTCGGCCGGGTCGCGGGGGCGGCCGGCGACGGGGGAGCAGGCAGCAGGGGAGCAGGCGACGGGGGAGCGGGCCGTCGCCCGCACGCTCCGCGCCGCCCGGGAGTCGCTGTCGATCCCCGGGGTGCTCGCGGCGTGCGTGATCGGGGCCGCGCTGATGGCGGCGTTCAACAGCGCGTACACCGTCGTCGGCTTCCGGCTCCAGGGGCCCGAGCTCGGGCTGGGCCCCGCCGCGGCGAACGCCGTGTTCCTGCTCTACCTGCTCGGGACGCTCACCTCGGCCCGGGCCGGCGGGATCGTCGGCCGGATCGGGCTGGTGCCCGCCCTGCTGCTCACCGCGGTCGCGGTGGCCGCCGGCTACTGGATCGCCCTGCCCTCCCAGCTGCTGTGGGTCGTCGTCGGCCTCGGCCTGATGACGGCACTGTTCTTCCTCGGCCACTCGAGCGCCTCGGCGACGGTCGCCCGCCTCGCCCCGGCCTCGTCCCGCTCGACCGCGTCGGCCCTCTATCTCACCGCCTACTACGTGGGGGCGACGGCCGGATCGGCGCTGGGCTCCGTCGGCTACGAGCACAGCGGATGGCTCGCGGCGGCGGGGCTCGGGACCCTGTATGCGGCGATCGCAGCCCTCGCCGCGCTGCTCGGTGCTCGAGCGATGAGACGGCGCCGCACGGAGGGTGCGCGCGGGGAACGGCGCGACTAGGCTTCTCGGACACTCCCACGTGGGATGAGCGGTCGCAGACTCCTTCCCCTCCCCGTCTCCGCATGCCCTTCGAAAGGCCCTCCGTGTCCTCGCGCCCCGGCGACCCCGAATACACGTGCACCGCCACCGGCGGCCTGCCCACGCTCACCGGCGACGTGCCGACCATCACCGGCGCGGTCCCCACCATCACGTCCGGCATCCCCGTCCTCGAGGACGCGGCGGACCGCGAGCTCGCCCACCTGCCCAGCTCCGAGGAGCTCGCAGGGACACGCGGCCGCATCACCGCGCTCGTGATCCTCGTGCTCACCACGCTCAGCGCCATCGGCCCCCTCGCGACCGACATGTACATCCCCGCCTTCCCCGAGGTCACAGGCGACCTGGGGACGACGGCCTCGCGGATGCAGCTGACGATCACCGCCTTCTTCCTGGGCACCGCGAGCGGGCAGATCATCGCCGGGCCGCTCTCGGACCGCGTGGGGCGGCGGATCCCGCTGCTGCTCGGCATCTCCCTGTGCCTGGCGGCGTCGATCGTCTGCGCCCTCGCCCCGAACGTCGGGGTGCTGCTGGCCTTCCGCGTGCTCCAGGGCTTCGGCGGCGGCTTCGGCATGGTGCTCGGGCGCGCGGTGCTCATCGATCTCACCGACGGGCCGGAGCTGTTCCGGGTCATGAACATCATGCAGGGCGTGGGCGGCATCGCCCCGATCGTCGCGCCGCTTCTGGGCGGGATCATCCTGCTCTTCGGCCAGTGGCGCGAGGTGTTCTGGGTGATCGCCGCGATGTCGCTGCTCTCCCTGGTGGGGACGCTGCTGCTGATCCCGGAGTCGCTCCCGGTCTCGCGGCGCCACAGCGGAGGCCTGCGCACCTTCGCCCACAACTGCGCGATGCTGCTGCGGCGACGTCAGTTCGTCGCCTACATGCTCGTCAACGCGTTCTCGGCGTTCGCGCTCATGGCCTACGTGTCGGCGTCGTCCTTCGTCGTGCAGAACATGCTGGGCTTCTCCTCGTCCGCGTACTCGGTCAGCTTCGCGATCAACTCGATGGGGATGATGGCCATGTCCTTCCTCTCGGCGCGCCTGACCCGCAGCATCCATCCGCGCCCGCTGATCCGGATCGGCCTCTGCGTGGTCGTGTGCGCGTCGTTCGCCCTGCTCATCGGCAGCCTCTTCCTCGACACGCCCGCATGGATCGTGCTGCCGGCCTTCTTCCTCACCGTCGCTCCGCAGGGCATGATCTTCGGCAACGGCGGCGCGCTCGCCTCCCGCGCCGCCCTCGAGGTCGCCGGCACGGGCTCGGCGATGCTGGGGCTGGGCTTCTCGATCGCCGCCTCCCTCGCCGCGCCCCTCGTGGGACTGGGCGGCACCGAGTCCTCCCTGCCGATGGCGGTCGTCATGGTGATCGGCTCGCTGATCTCCGTGACGTGCTTCGTGATCGCGGGACGGGGGAGCGGGCGCGAGCAGACGAGCTGAGTCGCCGCTCGACCCAGGGACCGTGCGACGAAAGTCGCGGCCGGGCCCCGGCACCGGTCGCGATCGGCCGACGTCCCCTGGCCGAGAGGCGGATGCCGCAGGGGGCAGGGCGCCGCAAGGGTGGAGCCATGACCTCCTCCGATGCCCCGCAGACTCCTCCCTCGACGCACCGGACGCCCGGCCCGCCCGTCGGGTCGACCCCGCCCGCACCGCACGCGGAAGCCCGGGCGTCGGTGCTCCACGATCGGCCGTTCGGGGCGCATGTCCGCACGCGCTGGTGGGCGCCGATCGCCGTTCTGGTCGCGCTCATGGCGATCATGTTCTCCTCGCAGATCGCCGCCGGCATCCTCTGGCTGATCGCGACGATGGCCCTGCACGGGGCGGCGCCGGCGGGGAGCGGACTGTCCCCGTCCCTGATGCTGCTGACGAACCTCTGCCTCGCGCTGCTGATCCCCGTCTCGCTGCTCGCCCTGCGCTGGATCGCGGGCGTGCCGTGGCGGGCGGCCCTGGCCGTCGCGCGGCCCTTCTCCTGGGGCGGGCGCTGCGCGGCGTCGTGATCGTGCTGCTCGTGATGGCCCTCGCCCTGGGCGCCGCCCTGCTCGCGAGCCCCGACCTGCGCGCCGAGAGCGCCGTGCAGGTCGGCGCCTCGACCCTGCCGCTGGTGCTCATCACCCTGCTGACCACGCCGCTGCAGGCGGCCGGCGAGGAGATCATGTTCCGGGGGACGCTGCTCCCGCTGCTGGGCTCCTGGATCCGACATCGCCCGCTGGGGGCGATCATCCTGGGCACCGCGCTGTCGACCGTGCTGTTCGGCCTGGTCCACGGCGCCACCGATCCCTGGCTCGCGCTCTACTACACGGGCTTCGGGCTGTGCGGGGCGCTGCTGGCGATCGCCACGGGAGGCATCGAGGCCTCCATCGCCTTCCACGTGGGCAACAACATGGTGTTCATGCTCTTCGCAGCGCTCACGGTGGGCGACGGCGGGATCGTCATCGACCGCTCCGCGGCGGGCGGCGCCGGCGGGCCATGGGTGCTCGGGATGCTGGGGCTCGACCTCCTCGTGGTCGCGATCCTCGCGATGCTCGGGCGTCGTCGCACGCGGCGTGAACGGCGTGGACGGGCGGGCGAACAGCGCGCGACGGGCGCGTGACGGCGGCCCGGGATCGACGTCCCGAGGTTCCGGCGAATCCGGCGACACGGGCGCCGGGGGAGTGACCTGCGCCTCCAAGGCCGCTACGGTGACCGGGCGCGGCTCGCTCCGCAGTCGCGACTTCCCCCCACCTCAGGAGCATCCCCGTGACCCGCTATCTTCCCCGGCACGCGCGTGCCGCCGGCGCCACAGGCCCCTCCCGTCCCCTCCCGACCTCCGACTCCCGGCACCCCGCCTCCCGCCGCGCCCTGCTGCGCGGGGGAGCGGTCGGCGTCTCCGCGCTGACCGTCGGCGGACTCGCGACCGCACCGGCGCTCGCCGCCTCGATCCCCGCCGGCATCCCCGGCCAGGACGTCTCCACCTACCAGGGCAGCGTCGACTGGAAGGCGCAGATGTCCAAGGGCTCGCGCTACGCCTTCATCAAGGCGACCGAGGGCAACACCTGGCACTCGAGCACCTTCAGCCAGCAGTACAGCTCGGCGACGAAGGCCGGGATCATCCGCGGCGCCTACCACTTCGCGCGCCCCGACTCCGGTGGTCCGGAGAAGCAGGTCGACGCCTTCCTGAACGGCGGCGGCGGCTGGTCGGCCGACGGTCGGACGCTGCCCGGAATGCTCGATCTCGAGTCCGTCTCCGGCGTGCCCGCGAACTTCGGGCTCAGCCAGAAGGAGATGCAGACCTGGATCTCCGGCTTCATCTCGGCGTACAGGAGCGCCGTGGGCCGTCGGCCGATGATCTACACCAACGCCAACTGGTGGGACAAGTACGTCGGGGACTTCGCTCCCGCGCACACGCCCATGCAGATCGCGTACTACAGCTCGAAGAAGCCGACGAACCTGCCCGGACGCTGGTGGGACTGGGACATGTGGCAGTTCTCCGACTCCGCGCCCTTCGCGGGGGACTCGAGCGTCTTCCAGGGCTCGGAGAGCGCGTTCACCTCGTTCGTCTCCGACAAGGACTACGCGCCGCGCGGGATCTGACCGGAGATCACAGCTCCGGGCCCCCGAGGGGTGCCCGATCCTGATCCGCCCGGGCCGCCGTGAGGCTCAGCCCAGGCGGATCAGTGCGTGCAGGGGCGCATGGTCCGAGGGCGCGGGCCGCCCGGCGGGGACCGCGCCGATGCCGATCTTCTCCGCATGGACGTCCGGGGAGGCGAGCATCCAGTCGATGCGCTCGGCGCCCTCGACTGGAGGACCGTAGTCGGGGAAGGATCCCCACGCTGGCGTGACCCGACGGTCGGCGGCCTCCCAGAGGTCGACGAGCGGGCCGCGGGCGACGAGCGCCTGCCAGGCGGGGGAGAGCACGGGGGAGTTGAAGTCCCCCGTCACCAGGATCGGCAGCTCGGCGAGCTCCGGGCTCGTCACGAGACCCGCCAAGAGCCCCGCACTGCGCACGCGCGCATGCTCCACCTCGTGGTCGAAATGCGTGTTGACGTGCGCGAACACGGTTCCTGTGACAGCGTCGCGGAAGCGCGCCCAGGTGAGGATCCTGGTGACCTGGTTGCCCCATGTGCGCGAGCCGACGAGGCGCGGCGTGTCCGAGAGCCAGAGCTGGTCCCAGGCCTCGAGGTGCAGGCGCTCGGCATCGAAGAAGATCGCCGCGTGCTCTCCGGCGCTGCCGCCCTCGCGCCCGGTGCCGACCATCCGGTGGCCGGGCAGCGCGCGCTGGACGACGGGCAGCTGCGGGAAGGTCCCTTCCTGGATGCCCAGGAGCGTCGGCTGCTCGGTGCGCAGCAGTGCGTCCAGGAGCGGCGCGCGGTCCGGCCAGTGGTCGCTGTCGCCCGGACTCGTGCCGTCGGACGCCATGCGGATGTTGAAGGACATCAGGTGCAGGTGCTTCGGGTCGGCCGGGCCGAACAGCATGCGGAGTCTCCTCGTCGAGGTCAGCGGGTTCTGCAGTGGGTTCTGGTGCGCGGGCGTGAGGAAGAGCCTACGTGGCGAGCACTCCGTGCAACGCCGATAATGCACGTTATGTAAAGTAGAGCGGAAGAGCCGGGACGGGCCGCCGCTCAGTCGCCGTCGTACGCGGCGACCACCCCGCTGCCCTCTCCCCAGTCGGCGACGAGGCGGACCACGCCGTCGAGTCCGCCGATGCTCTGGGCGATCGTGAACGACGCGCCGTCGCCCTCGAGCTGTCCGAGGCGCGGCGCCTGCGCGCCCGCGTCGATCTCGAGCCGCAGCTCGACGGACTGACCGCGACGCTCCACGAGCCGGTCGCCGTCGTAGACGTCGAGCTCCGCCTGCTGCTGCTCGTCGCACAGCGCGCGCCAGAACGCGTCGAGCGCCACCTCGTCGTCGAGGGCGTCGTAGACGAAGCGCGTGCCGAGCACCGAGTGCTCCATGGTCGTGACGACCTCGACGGCGTCGGTGTCGTCGCGGCCGTCCTCGATCGGTGCGCTGCGATACGTCAGCGGCAGATGGAAGACCGTCTCCCCCGTGCGCACCAGATGACACTCGATACCCACCTGACCTGCAGGATCATCGAATCTATAGGCACCGAGGACCGTGAGGTCCCCGTCCTCGAGCCAGCCGCGGGAGGCCAGCAGGCCGCGCAGGATCTCGGGCTTCGAGGGCGTCAGCTGCGCCCTGTGGATGATCGCCATCTATACAGCCTCTTTCTGCAGATCTTTACTATACAGCGTGATTTCCTTGTCCCTCACGAAGCCGAGTCGCTCATAGAGCCGCGTCGCTCCGGTGAGGCTCTCGCCGTCGACCTCGAGCTGGACCTCGTCGAACTCCCCCGACGCCGCTGCGAGGCCCAGAGTGCGGGCGAGCACGGCGGTGCCGATCCCGCGCCCGCGGGCCTCGGGCCGGGTGCCGACCAGCGCGATGTAGAGGCGGCGGTCCTCCCACACATCGGTCATCACATAGGCGAGGACGCGGTCCGACCCGTCCACCGCGACCGAGGAGAACTCGGGGCGACGGGTCGAGGCGCTCCACAGGTGCGCCCAGCGCTCCGGGGACGACGGCGCCGATCCCCAGTGGTCGGCGAAGGCCGCGACATGCGCGGCGTGCACGGACTCGGAGTCCGCGTCACCGGGGGTGCGCAGTTCGATGCCCGCGATCGGCGGCGCGGGCGGCGCCTGCTCCCCCGGCAGCTCGCGGAGCATCTCCAGGAAGGAGCGCACGGGCGCGAAACCTCGGGCGGTCAGGAGCGGGCGCACGTCCGCGCCCTCGAGCCCTCCGCCCACGTGCATGTGACCGGCTCGGCCCGGGTGCTCCGACGCCGCCAGGCGCTCGGCGATCTCCTGCTGGGCATCGAGGATCCGGCCGCCGATCCCCCGGCGCCGGCGGGAAGGATGCACCCCTCCCGGCAGACGGCACCTCGCACGTCCCTCGCGATCGGGCTGCGCCGCGACGTCGACGCAGCCGTAGCCGACCAGTCGGTCGCCTTCGCGCACGGCGATCGACTCGCGGGCCAGATCCGTGCCCGGAGTCTCGAGGAACTCGCGCGTCGACTCGAGGGAGATGATCTCGCCGGTGTCGTCGGCCTCGCCGATGTCGTTCATCAGCGAGCACAGCTGCTCGGCGTCGTCGGGGCGCAGCGTGTCCCAGGTGAGGTGTGCGGGCCGGGAGGTCGCGGTCATGGATTCCTTCCGTTCTCGGAGTCGAGGATCCGCCGGAGCCGCGCGTGCTCCTCGGGGCCGATCTCGCCGAGTGCGAGGAGATGCCATGGCGTGATCGCGCCCACGGTGCGACTCCTCTCCCCCGGGTCGACGCCCGCTGCGGACGCCTCGCCCAGCCTATCGGCGCGCGGTGAGCGGCGACACGTCGAGGAGCTGTGCGAGGCGGGTGATCCGCGGGGCGGAGCCCGCCGGCAGATGGATTCCCGGGGTCTCGAGGAGGACGGCGGGGACGCCGGCGGCGCGGGCGGCCTCGACGTCCGCGCTCCGGTCCCCCACCGCGAGCACCTGTGCGGGATCCAGGCGGTGGCGCGCGATGAGCGCCTGCAGCATCTGCGGGTCGGGCTTGCGGGTGAAGGCGTCGGGCGCGCACACGAGGTCCTCGACCTCGAGCCCCGCCGCGTCCAGGAGCATGCGTGCGCTGACCGCGTCGCGATGCGTGGCCACCAGGTCCGCTCCCCCAGCCTCCCGCACGGCATCCATGACCTCACGGGCACCGGGCATCGCGGGCGCGGGATGCTCGCGCCAGCGCTCTTTCACCTGGTCGTACGCCTCCTGGAGCTCATGGCGCGGCACGCCGTGGCGGGCGCTCAGCTCGTCGATCGCGCGGGCGCTCGAGATCCGCGTCAGCCGCGCGACCTCGGCGATCCGCCGAGGCGCGGTGCCCGGCGGCTCGTCGCCGAAGACCGCGCGGGCCAGCGCCCGGTCCACGTCCGGGTAGGTGTCCAGGAGCGTCCCGCCGAGGTCCCAGATGATGCTCGCCCCGTCGCCGTCGCCGTCGCCGTCGCCGTCGCCGTCGCCGTCCCGATCCCGCATGCCCCGATGCTCCCACGCGCGTGGTCGGCTCAGGCGCTGCGCTTGAGGCTCCCCTTGAGGTCGGGGACGTCCGAGAGCAGTCTCTTGGTGTAGTCGCCGTGGGGGTCGAAGATGACCTCCTCGGTGGTGCCGCGCTCGACCACTCGCCCGTGCTCCATCACCGCGACGCGGTCCGCGAGGTAGCAGGCCTGGCCGATGTCGTGGGTGATGAACAGGACGGTGAGGCCCAGGTCGTGCTTGAGGTCGTGGAGCACGTTCAGGACGTTCACCCGCAGGGTCGCGTCCAGCATGCTCGTCGCCTCGTCGGCGAGCAGCACCGTCGGCTTCATCATCAGCGCGCGGGCGATCATCACGCGCTGGCGCTGGCCGCCGGAGAGCTGGTGCGGGAACTTCCCCATCGCCTCGTCGGGCGTGAGGTCGACGTAGCCCAGGCACTGCTCGATGAGGTCGTCGGCCTCGTCCTTGGGGACCTCCGTCAGGTGCAGGCTGCGCCGCAGCAGCGAGCCGACGGTGAAGAACTGGTTGAAGGAGGCGAAGGGATCCTGGAACACGGCCTGCACCTCCCGCCAGTACCCGCGCAGCTGACGACCGTGCAGTCGCGTGACGTCCTGATCGCGGAAGGTGATGCTGCCCGAGGTGACGGGCATCAGCCGCAGCAGCATGCGGGCGAGCGTCGACTTGCCCGACCCTGACTCCCCCACCACCGCGAGCACGCTGCCGGCGGGGAACTGCAGGGAGACGTCGTCGACCGCGACGACCTTGCCGCCCGCCACGCTGAACTCCTTCGTGACGTTCTGGCAGGCCAGCACGGCCTCCCCCGTCACCACGCTGTGGCTGAACATGTCATCGGTCCGGTCGCCGGTCGCCTCGGCCGTCGTGATCTGCTCCATGGCGCTCACGCCTCTCGCTCAGGGGTCGGGGCCGGCACCGCGGACGGCGTCGTGCCGCGCGCCCGGGCCTGGCCGCGCTGCCGGGTCTCCTCGGTGGGGTCGAGCACCGAGGAGAGCAGCTTCTTGGTGTAGGGGTGCTGCGGGTCGTGGACGAGCTGCTCCGTCGGCCCGGTCTCGACGATCCGGCCGGCGTTCATGATCGCGAGCCTGTCCGAGACCTGGGAGAGCACCGGGAGGTCGTGCGTCACGAAGACGACGCCGGACATGATTCCCTCCTCGACCATCGCGAGCAGCATCTCCACGAGCATGCGCTGGCTGGAGACGTCGAGCGCGGAGGTCGGCTCGTCGGCGATCAGCAGGCGCGGGTTCAGCAGGGTCGAGATCACGGTGATCACGCGCTGCTTCATGCCGCCGGAGAGCTGATGGGCGTAGGAGTCGAGCACCCGCACGGGCAGCTCGAGCATCTTCAGCCTGTCGCGGGCGAGGTCGAGCGCCTGCTCCTTGGTGACTGAGTGGTCGTGCGCGCGCATCACGTCGTGCACGAGGGAGCGGATCCTGACCGTCGGGCTGATGGCGTTCATCGCGCCCTGCGGGAGCATCGAGACGGTGCCGCCGCGGTAGGGGCGCTGGCGCTTGACGTCGGCCGCGCCGTGGACGGTGGTGAGGTCGATGTCCTGACCGTCGATCTCGAGCCGCCCGCCGAGGACGTACAGCGGCGGGGTCGCGATCATCGCGAGCGAGTTGCCGAGCGTCGTCTTCCCGCAGCCGGACTCGCCCGCGAGGCCCAGGATCTGCCCCTCCCCCAGCTCGAGGGAGACGGCGTCCACGGCGGTGAAGTCCTTCTCGCCGCCGCCGTAGACGGCGGTGACGTCGACGGCGCGGGCGAGCATCCCCTCGCGGCGGGAGGGCGTCTCGGGGGCCGGTGCGGCGAGGCTCATGCCACGCCTCCTTCCTGGATGCCGCGGCCGGCGGCCGGGACGGCTTCGCTCTCGGGATCCTGTGCGTCGTCCCCGTCCTGCTCGCTGCGCGAGGCGGCGAGCGCACGGGCGTCCTCGGCACGGCGGGCGGCGGACTGCTTCATCTGCCGGCGCTTGCCGCGCCGCAGGCGCGGGTTGAAGACCTCGTCGAGGCTGGCCTGCAGCAGCAGGAAGCCGAAGGACACGAGGGTGAGGATGATGGTCGGCGGCAGGAACGCCCACCAGGCGCCGCTCGCGACGGCCTGGAAGGCGAGCGCCCAGTGCAGCTGAGTGCCCAGGGAGTTCGCGCCCGACGGGCCGAGCCCCAGCATCGACAGCGCCGCCTCGGCGAGGATCGCGCCGGAGACCTGCAGCACGAAGGCCATCACCGTGTACGACAGGATGTAGGGCAGCACATCCCGCAGCAGGATCGAGGGCAGTCGCGAGCCGGAGAGCCGGGCGACGTCGATGTGCTCACGGGTCGCGACGCTGCTGGCCTGCGCGCGCACGGCGCGCGCCGTCCAGGGCCACGCGGTGATGCCGATGACGATCGCGAGCGACCAGATGGTGCTCTGGGGCAGCGAGATCGAGATCAGGATCAGCACGATGATCGAGGGGATCGCGAGCACCACGTTGGTGACGCCCATCAGGAGCTCCTCGAGCCAGCCGCCCACGAAGCCGGAGACCAGCCCGACGGCCACGCCGATCGTGGTCGCGACGATGCCGGCCACGAGCCCGATGATCAGCGAGGTGCGGGTGCCGGCCATGAGCACGGAGACCACGTCGTGACCGAAGTTGTCGGTGCCGAAGAGCAGCCCGTCGCCGGGCGGGTCGTAGAGGGACCCGACCTTCTCGCCCGGGCCCGTCGGGTAGACCCAGCCGGCCATGCCCAGGACCACCACGAAGGCGACGAGGACCAGTGCGACCCAGAACCGGGTGGAGAGGTTGATGCTGCGGAACGGGTTGGACCGCGGTGCGGCCTTCTCGTCGGTGAGGGGAGCGTTCGGAGCGGACATGTCACTTCTCCCCTGTGGCCGCCGCGCGGATGCGCGGGTCGACGATGCCGTAGACGATCTCGACGCAGAAGTTCGCCACCAGCACGGCGACCGTGATGATCAGGGTGATCGCCTGGATCACCGGGTAGTCGTTGTTGGAGATGGCCGTGAACAGCAGCGTCCCGACGCCCGGGTAGTTGAACACCAGCTCGGTGATCAGGGCGCCGCCCACGAGCGTGCCGATCGACAGGGCGAGGCCCGTGATCTGCGGGAGCATCGCGTTGCGGAAGATGTACTGGGTGATCTTGTTGTCGCCGATGCCCATCGCACGGGCGTAGTTCACGTAGTCCCCGCCCAGCTCGTAGATCGCCATCGAGCGCATGCCCACCGCCTGCCCGCCGATGAAGACGACGACGAGCGAGAGGAACGGCAGCCAGTAGTAGCTGAGCGCGTCCATGAGGAATGACGGACTGAGCGAGGGCGTCTCGCCGAGCGAGTACGCGCCGCCCACGGGGAACACGCCCGCGACCACGGCGAGGCCGTAGAGCAGCAGGATCGACAGGCAGTAGTAGGGCATGGCCGAGAGGAACAGCGAGGAGGTGAACACGCTGCGGTCCCAGTTGCCGCCGCGGAACGCCGCGACGGCACCGACCAGGTTGCCCAGCAGCCAGCCGATGATGATCGCGGGCAGCTGCACGGCGATCGACCAGGGCAGGGCGTCGCCGATGAGCGTGTTCACCGAGGTCGGGTACGAGCCGAAGGACGTGCCCAGATCACCCGTGAACACCTTGCCGAGGTAGGTGAGGAACTGCTGCCACAGGGGCTGGTCCAGACCGAACTCGGTGACGAAGCTGTCGTAGATCTGCTTCTGCTGATCACCTGTGATGGAGCCGCCGCGGGTGAGGTTGGAGACGATGACGTCGACGGGGTTGCCCGGGACGAGCCGGGGCAGCAGGAAGTTCAGGGACACTGCTGCCACCAGCGCGACCAGGTACCACATCGTCTTGCGTGCGATGTAGCGTCCGAGCTTCACGGCGGTGCCTCAGCCGCCGATCTTCTGGATCTTGAAGATCCACTGGTTGCCGGCGCCGCGGAACATCGGCGGCGCGTAGTCGTTCTTCTCGGTGGGCCAGTTCGACCAGTTGCTCGCGTTGAACTCGAAGAACTCGTCGGGCCGGTACATGAGCGGGAACGCCGGGACCTCTTTGCGGAAGAGGTCGTCGAGGGCCGTCAGCGCCTTCTTCTTGGAGTCGTCGTCCGCGGCTGCGGCGGCGGCCTCGAGCAGGTCGTTGACCTCGTCGTTCTCCCAGCGGCCGTAGTTGCGGTAGGCGGTCTTCCCGAGCGCGACCATCTCGACGTTGCTCATCACGTCGCTGAACCGCTGCCAGGGCGTCGCCGGATTCGAGCCCGCCACGGACCAGCAGGCGAGGTCGAAGTCGCCGTTCTGGATGGAGGTCGTCACCTGCGCTTGCTGCGGGAAGTTCGTGGCCGCGGAGATGCCGACGGCCGTGAAGCTCTTGGCCACGATCTCGAGGGCCGCGTTCCAGTCGGTCCATCCCTGCGGGGTGATGAGCTTCCAGGGGCCCAGCTTCACGCCGTCCTTGGCAAAGATGCCGTCCGACCCCTTTGCGTAGCCGGCGTCGGTGAGGATCTGCTCGGCCTTCTTCGGGTCGTAGCTCCAGCCGTCGGACTTCGCCTTGTCCTTGTCCAGCCACTGGTCCTCGGCGCCGCCGGGGACGATGAGCGAGGCCAGCACGTCCGCCGAGTATCCCGACATGGCGGTCTCGGCGATCGACGCGTAATCGACGGCATGGGCCATCGCGCGGCGCACCTCGGGGTCCTTGAGACCGTCCTTGGTGGTGTTGATGACGAACATCGGCATCGACCCGGGCACGAAGTAGGGCTCCTCCTGGAGGTAGGTGCCCACGGGCTTGCCGGAGTCCCACATCTTCGAGATCTGCGGGATGAACTGCTGCATCACGTCGAGCTCGCCGTTCTGGAACTTCAGGTTGCCGTCCTCGTTGGACTTGAAGATCGGGTGGATGACCTTCGTGGGCGCGGGCAGGCCGCCGTAGAAGTCCTTGCCCCAGTACTTCTCGTTGCGGGCCAGGATGATCTGGGTCTGGTCGGCCTTCTCGAGGGTGTACGGACCGGTGCCCATGCACTCCTTGGTCTCCCAGGAGGCGAGCTTGTTGCCGGTCTCCTTCGCGGCCTTCTCGAAGACGGCCTTGGGCACGACGAACTGCTGGGCGAGGGTCGCCAGCACCATGCCCACGTTCTTGCGGTCCTTGTTGATCGCGATGCTGATCGTGCTGCCGTCGGCGGTCACCTCGTCGACCTCGACCCAGAAGGAGGCGACGCCCAGGCTCTCGTCGATCTTGCCGAGCTCGAAGGTGTACAGCACGTCGTCCGTCGTGAACTCGGTGCCGTCGTGCCAGGTGATGCCGTCCTGGAGGGTGAGGGTGATCGAGGACGTGCCGTCGACCTCGTACTTCGCGGCCAGGCCGGGCAGCAGATCACCGGAGACGATGTCGTAGCGCAGCAGGGTCTCGTAGACGTACTGGGCCACGTTGTTCGAGGCGGGCCATGCGGGCGCCGCGGCGAAGGTGTTGAAGTTCGTGGGCGGGCTCCACTGGAAGCCGGCGATGAACAGCTGGTCCGCGGCGTCGCCGCTGCGGCCCTTGCCGGCCATGCCGTTGTTGCCGACGCCGACGAGGTCGTCGGACGCGCCGGCTCCTCCCCCGCTCTTGCCGCCGCAGGCGGCCAGGGCGAGGACGCCGCCGGCCGCGCCGGAGGCGGCGAGGAAGCCGCGACGGGTGGAGCCGGAAAGGGTGCGCTGGGATGAATCGAGGTGGGACATGGTGACCGTGGCCTCTCAAGGATCGGCCCCGCCGTTGGAGCCGCGGATCCGCCTTGATCCGATGGCTCCAGAATCTAGGCTGTGCCGTCGGTCACCGCACCGAATCCGGGGTCACGAACTAATAACGATCGCAACCGGTTTCCGTGACCTGCGCGACTGTGCGCGTTCCGCCGCTCGCGAGCGCACGGGCGCTCAGCGGATCCGCTCAGCTGCTTCCGCGCTCGACGACCGCTCCCGGATCCGCGACCACGACGCCCGCCGGGCCCTGCTCGGCGAGCTCGACGAGCAGGCGCGCGAGCTGCCTGCCGTTCTCGCCCACGTCCCTCCCGAGGGCGGTGAGCGGCGGATCGGTGACCGTGCACAGGATCGAGTCCTCGAGCGCGGTGACCGCGAGATCGCGCGGCACGGCGAGGTCGGCCCCGCGGAGCTGGGCGAGCAGCTGCGCGGCCAGCAGCTCGTTGTCCACGATGACGGCGCGGCAGCCCTCGTCCTCGTGCAGGGCGAGGATCTCGCGGCCCCAGCGCGCGACGGACGCGCGCCGATAGTCCGAGGTGAGCACGCTCGCCCCGATCCCCCGGGCCTCGCAGATCTCCTCGAAGGCGCGACGGCGGCGGGCCACGTGCAGGAACTCCGGCGGTCCCGCGATGTAGGCGATGCGCTCATGGCCGCCCCCGGCGCGGGAGGCGAGGTGCTCGAGCATCGTGCGCATCCGCTCCTCCTCGTCCACGAGCAGCATGGCGATGCCCGCCCCCAGGTCCTCGCAGGCCATCGCGGCGGTCGGCACTCCCGCGGCGGCGACGATCGGGATCCGGGGGTCGTCCACGCGCGCGTCCATGAGCACGATCCCGTCCACCCGCCGCTCGGCCGCCCAGCGCTCGAGCAGCACCGCCTCGGCGCCCACGTCGGGCACGATCTGCATGAGCAGCGCCCGGTCGCTGTGGGAGAGCTCCTCCTCCATCCCGGCGACGAACGCCATGAAGAAGTTCTCCGCGCCCACGGTCTCGCTCGAGCGCGCGATCGCGAGCCCGAACACCCCGGTCGCCGAGCGCGAGAGCGCCCGCGCGGCGTACGACGGCTTCCACCCGAGATCCTCCGCGGCGGCGACCACGCGCTCCCGGGTGGCCGCGGACACCCCCGACCGGCCGTTGAGCGCCTTGGAGGCCGTCCCCTTGGAGACTCCCGCCTCCCGCGCCACATCGCTCAGCGTCGAGCTCATCGAGATCGCCTCCTCCCCATCCCCTCGTCCGCGGCGCCGAGAGGGCACCGCTCGGGGGTTACCGTATGCGCTCGCGTGCCGCGAGGGGCCCCGATCGGTCGCGAGACCGGGGCCCCGGCCACCGGGGCACGACCGACGGGGGCAGCGGCGGTGCCCCGGTCGGCCGGGCCTCGCCCCGCACGGAGCGCTCCGTATCGTTCACGGGGTGCGCCGCTACCTGATCCCCGCCTCCGCCCTCGTCGGCGGACTGCAGCTCGCCCTGCTGAACCCCGTGATCGCGCTGCTGCTCTCCGCGCTGTTCGGCGCGGACCCCGGACAGGTGGGCCTCGTGCTCGCGATCATGAACGCGAGCGGCTTCCTCGCCGCGCTCGTGATCCCCGCCTGGGCGGACCGCCGGCGCGACTACGCGGGCCCGATGATCCTGTGCGCGGCGCTCACGCTCGCCACCGTGCTCAGCCTCGCCGCCACCACGAGCCTCACCGTGGCGGGCATCGTGCTCGTGGTGCTCGCCGGACCCGCCGGCGTGTGGTCGGGGATGCTCTTCGCGCTGCAGCGCTCCGAGGGGTCGAGCTCCGAGCAGGTGGTGCGCACCCGCGCCGTGTTCTCGGTGGCATGGGTCGCCGGTCCGCCGCTCGCGACGGGTGTGATGACGGGCTTCGGCGATCGGGCCGTGCTGCTGCTGATCGCCGCCGTCGCCCTCGGGTCGCTCGCCCTCAGCGTCGCGATCCGGCGGAGCGTGCTGCGCGCGGCCGCCCGCACGGATCCGGCGGAGGGCGAGGACGCGAGGGGACGGGCCGACGGCACGGGGACCGGCCGCGCGCACGGGCGGGCCGGCGATGCCGACGACGGGGCCGCAGCGCCACGGAGGCCGGCCCGCCGACTCGAGCTGGTCGTCGTGGTGCTCGCGATCACCGCGCTGCAGGCGGGCAACGCCGGTTCCGTCACGGCGATGCCGCTGCTGGTCACCGAGCACCTGCGCCTCGCCACGGTCTGGGCCGGCGTCGCGCTCGGGGTCTGCGCCGCGCTCGAGGCGCCCGCGCTCCTGCTGCTGGGCCGGCTCACCCGCACGATCCGGCCGACGACCCTCCTGGCCGCCGGCGCCCTTCTCGCCGCGCTCTACTACGCGCTCGTGCCGCTGATGGCCTCCCCCGCGGCGCTCGTGGCGCTGCAGATCCCCAATGCGCTGGGGATCGCGGCGCTCACCGGCGTCGGACTCGCGTGGATGCAGGAGGCGATCGACCGGCCCGGCCTCGCCTCCGGCGTCTACCTCAACTCGCGTCGCGCGGGCGCGATCCTCACCGGTCCCCTGCTCGCCCTGGCCGCGCTCGGCGCGAGCGGGTACGGCCTGACGTTCTGGGCCTTCGCACTGCTCGCGGCGCTCGCCGCGCTCGCGATCAGGCTCGTGGGCGGCCGCGAGGAGGCGCCGTCGGCCCGATGACTCCCGTCTCACACCCTGCGCGCTCCGGGACCGGAATACGGGATCCGCCGACGACGTTGACCTGGACATCCGCATCGACCGCGCCGGCACCGACCGAGCGGCAGGACCAGGAGGCGCACCATGGACCCGACAGCACTGTTCAGCTACGAACGCCATGTCGACTCGCGCGCGCTGCGCGGCCGCACGCTCGTGGTCACCCTCGGCGCCTTCGGCGACGCCGGCCACGCCCAGCGGCTGGTCGACGACCACCTGCTGAACACCCTGGAGAACAGGGTCGTCGGCCGCCTCGACATGGACCAGGTCCACGACTACACGGGCCGCCGCCCCTCGATCACGCTCGAGCGCGACGAGTTCGCCGAGTACGACAAGCCGGAGATCCTGCTGCACGAGGTCACCGACCCCAGCGGCGAGACCTTCTTCCTGCTCACCGGGCCCGAGCCGTCGTTCCAGTGGGAGCGGGTAGCCTCCTCCCTGCGGATCGTCGTCGAGCAGCTCGGCGTCGAGCGCACCCTGGTGGCCCAGAGCTTCCCCGCGCCCGTGCCCCATACCCGCGCCCTGCAGGTCAGCCGCTTCGCCGGTGACCGCGCCGACATCACCCGCCCGCACCCCGTGCCCGCGACCTTCCGCCTGCGCGCCCCGTTCACGGCGCTGCTGACGATGCGTCTGCACGAGGCGGGGCACACGGTGGTCGGGATCGCCGTGCAGGTCCCCCAGTACCTGCACGAGCTCGAGTACCCCGATGCCGCGATCTCCCTGCTGCGCGCCGTCGGCGAGGAGGGCGGGCCGCTGCTGCCGGCCGGCGCCCTCGAGCCGATGGCCGAGAGCGTGCGCGAGTCGATCGCCCAGCAGGTCGAGGCCTCCCCGCAGCTCCAGGAGATGGTCTCCTCCCTCGAGGAGAACGTGGACCGCATGGGGATCTCTGGAGCGCTCGACGACACCGACGTCCCCGACGCCGAGGAGATCGCCGCCGAGGTCGAGAAGTTCCTGCAGGGGCTCGACGGCGCCGCCGACGAGGGCCCCGCGGACGGCGACCCCGGGCACGACGCGCCCGAGGCCTGAGAGACCGCGTCGCGGGCGGTCGTTGTGGCAGGCCCTTCGACCTCGTAGGCTGGTGACGCGGCGCACAGGAAACCGGTTGCTGCCGCGTCACCGCACCGCGTCGAAGGAGCCCCGTGCAGATCTCCGTCCAGCTCTACAGCGTGCGCGAGGCCCTCGCCGCCGATCCGGGCGGGACGCTCGCCCGTCTCCGCGACCTGGGCCTGACCCGCGTCGAGCCCTTCGGCCTCGTCGAGCACGCGGACATGCTGCGGGAGCACCTCGGGGCCCTCGGCCTCAGCGCGCCCACGACGCACGCCGACGTCCTCGGCGCCGAGGACCAGCGGGCGCTGTTCGCGACCGCCGCCGAGCTCGGCGTCGGCACCGTCATCCAGCCGCACCGCGATCCCGCGCTGTGGACGCAGGAGGCCGACATCCGGCGCACGGCCGAGCTGCTCGACGCCGCCGCCGAGGTCGGGCGCTCCGAGGGCGTGGCCGTCGGCTATCACAACCACGGCTTCGAGGCCGAACCCGTCTTCGCGGGCCGCACGGGCCTCGAGGTCCTCGACGAGGCGCTCGGCGCGGACGTCGTCCTCGAGGTCGACACCTACTGGGCGGCCGTCGGCGGATCGGATCCCGTCGCGCTGCTCGCCGCGCTCGGCGACCGCGTGCGCGCCGTCCATCTCAAGGACGGCCCGCGCGACGGGTGCAAGGACGCCCAGCAGCCGCTGGGCGGCGGCGAGATCGACGTCGACGCGATCATCGCCGCCTCGCAGGAGGCCGGGCACCTGGGCGTCATCGAGTTCGACGACTATGCGGGCGACATCTTCGAGGGCATCGCCGCCTCGCTCGCGCATCTGGACGAGGGGCGCTGAGCCTCCCCGCAGCCCTCGCAGGACCCGCAGCAGCTTCAGCACCCACAGCACCCACAG
Organism: Brachybacterium sp. NPDC056505; assembly: GCF_042794925.1. Taxonomy (NCBI): domain Bacteria; kingdom Bacillati; phylum Actinomycetota; class Actinomycetes; order Micrococcales; family Dermabacteraceae; genus Brachybacterium; species Brachybacterium sp. NPDC056505. The sequence continues at coordinate 39,231 of NZ_JBHTSV010000003.1, read as the reverse complement.
GCCCCACCACCCATCAGCACGGCCGACCGGCCGGCAGAACCGAGGAGAGAACGAGCATGAGCGGAACCGGACGCGTCGGAGTCGGGATCATCGGAGCGGGCACCATCTCCGCCCAGTACCTCGAGCACCTGGGGTCCTTCCCCGACCTGGACGTGCGGGCGATCGGGGACATCGTCCCCGAGGCCGCCGCGCAGCGCGCCGAGGAGTTCGGCGTCCCCGCCTTCGGCGGACCCGAGGTCGTCCTGGACGATCCGGAGATCGAGATCGTCGTGAACCTGACGATCCCCGCCGCCCACTTCGAGGTCTCCGAGCAGATCCTCGCCGCCGGCAAGCACGTGTGGAGCGAGAAGCCCCTGACCACCGACCGGGAGAGCGCCGCCGCACTGCTCGCGAGCGCGAAGGAGAAGGGGCTGCGCGTGGGCGGCGCGCCGGACACGGTGCTCGGCGCCGGCATCCAGTCGACCCTGCGGCAGATCGGCGACGGCGCGATCGGCGAGCCCCGCTTCGGCCTCGCCCTGTTCCGCGTGCCCGGCCCCGAGTCCTGGCACCCGAACCCCGCCTTCCTCTTCGCCCTCGGTGCGGGCCCGCTGTTCGACATCGGCCCCTACTACCTCACCTCGCTCGTGCTCGCCCAGGGCCCCGTCGCCTCGGTGACGGCCGTCGGCACGCAGGCCGTCACCGCCCGCACCATCGGCTCCGGCCCGAAGGCCGGCCAGGACTTCCCCGTCGAGGTCCCCACCCAGGTCAGCGCCCTGCTCTCCTTCGAGAACGGCACCACCGCGACCGTCATGCTCACCTTCGACTCCGGCGCCGCCTACCCGGCCGAGCTCGACCTCACGGGCTCGCTCGGGACGATCGCCGCTCCCGACCCGAACGTCTTCGACGGCGCGAGCATGCTCTCGCTGCGCGAGGAGGCGGGCGCGGGCGGCGACACCTGGAAGCCGCGGCCCGAGAGCGGCCCGGCCACCGGGCGGGGGCTCGGCACCCTCGAGATGGCGCGCGCGATCCGCGCGGGCGTCCCCCACCGCCTCACCGGCGAGCTCGCCGCGCACGTGCTGGACGTGATGGTGTCGATCGACGAGGCCGTGGCGACGGCGCAGCCCGTCGCCGTCGCCTCCACGACCCTCGTCCCCGACCCGCTGCCCGCCGACTTCGACCCGAGCGCGTCGACGCTCTGAGCAGCCCCGGGAATGGCACTGCAGGGCCCTGCGGAGCACTCCAGGGCACAGCAGAGCACGGCAGCGCACCGACGAGCATCAGCGGAGGAGAGCACGCATGACCACCCCTGACCAGCATCCCCGAGAGGGCGAGGAGCGTCCGCTCGGGATCGCCCTCATCGGCTACGAGTTCATGGGACGCGCCCACTCGCAGGCCTGGCGCACCCTGGGCGCCGCCTTCGACGGCCCTCCCGTCGCCCGCAGGGTGATCGTGGGACGCGACGAGCAGAAGGTCTCCGAGGCGGCGCGCCGACTGGACTGGGAGGAGCACGAGACCGACTGGCGGCGCGCGATCTTGCGGGACGACATCGACATCGTCGACATCTGCACGCCCGGTTTCCTGCACGCCGAGATCGCGATCGCCGCGCTCGAAGCGGGCAAGCACGTGCTCTGCGAGAAGCCGATCGCGAACGACACCGCCGAGGCCGAGCGGATGGTCGCCGCGGCCGACGCCGCCCAGCAGCGCGGCCAGGTCGCGGCGCTCGGCCACACCTACCGCCGGGTGGCCGCGCTCGCACAGGCGCGCCGTCTCGTCGCGGCCGGGCGTCTGGGCAGGATCCTGCAGGCCCGCGCGAGCTACCTGCAGGACTGGCTCGTGGACGAGAGCGCCCCGATGAGCTGGCGGCTGCGCCGCGAGACGGCCGGGTCGGGGGCTCTCGGGGACATCGGCTCCCACGCGATCGACCAGATCCAGTTCCTCACCGGGCTGCGCGCGACCTCGGTGCGGGGTCGCCTCACCACCGCGGTCCCCGAGAGGCCCGGGGAGGACGGCGCCCTCGAGCCGGTGACGGTCGACGACGCCGCGTGGGCGACCCTCGAGCTCGAGGGCGGGGCGATCGCCTCGATCGAGGCCAGCCGCCTCGCCACCGGCCGCAAGAACGAGCTGGTCGTGGAGCTCTTCGGAACCGAGGGTGCGCTGCGCTTCGACCTCGAGGCGCTCAACGAGCTCTGGTTCCTGGATCGGACCGTCCCGGTCGCCGAGCAAGGCTTCACGCGCATCCTCGTCACCGAGCCCGAGCACCCCTACCTCGAGGGCTGGTGGCCGCAGGGGCACGCGCTGGGCTGGGAGAACGCCTTCACGAACCAGGCGCACGACCTGCTGGTCGCGATCACGGGCGGCGAGTCCTTCTCCCCCGACTTCGCCGAGGGCCTCACCCTGCAGCGCGTGCTCGACGCCGTCATCGCCTCCGACGCGGCCGACGGGGCGAGCACGCCCGTCGGCTGACGCCCGTCACCTGATGCCCGCCGGCCGAGCGTGATCGGCCCGCGGCACGACTCATCCACCCACCGAAGTACGCACCGTCCGATCCGAAGGAGCATCAGACATGCCTCAGCCGCACACCCTGTTCACCGGCCAGTGGGTCGACCTCACGCTCGAGGAGGTCGCGCGGCTCGCCTCGGGCTGGGGCTACGACGGCCTGGAGATCGCGATCTCCGGCGAGCACCTCGACGCCTCCCGGTGGGACGACGAGGAGTACATCGCCGAGCGCAAGGAGATCCTCGACCGCTACGGCCTGAAGGTCTGGACGATCTCCCACCACCTCGTGGGACAGGCCGTCTGCGACGACCCGATCGACTTCCGCCACCAGGGGATCGTGCCCTCGCGCGTGTGGGGCGACGGCGAGCCCGAGGGCGTGCGGCAGCGCGCCGCCGAGGACATGAAGGACGCGGCGCGGCTCGCACGGGCGCTCGGCGCGAGCACGGTGACGGGCTTCACGGGCTCGAGCATCTGGAAGTACGTGGCGATGTTCCCGCCGGTCGGCGCGGACGTCATCGAGAAGGGCTACGAGGACTTCGCCGAGCGCTGGAACCCGATCCTCGACGTCTTCGAGGAGTGCGGCGTGCGCTTCGCCCTCGAGGTCCACCCCTCCGAGATCGCCTACGACCACTGGACCACGCAGCGCACCCTCGAGGCGATCGGCCACAGGGAGTCCTTCGGCCTGAACTGGGACCCCTCGCACATGATGTGGCAGGAGATCGATCCGGTCTCCTTCATCACCGATTTCGGCGACCGGATCTACCACGCGCACTGCAAGGACGTGCGCGTGCGCATCACCGGGCGCAACACACGGCTGTCCTCCCATTTGCCCTGGGGAGACCCGCGCCGTGGCTGGGACTTCGTCTCCTTCGGGCGCGGCGACGTGCCCTTCGACGCGTGCCTGCGGGCACTGCGGTCGGTCGGCTACGACGGGCCGCTCTCGGTCGAGTGGGAGGACGCGGGCATGGACCGCCTGCACGGCGCCGCCGAGGCCATCGAGCATCTGAAGTCTCTGGACTACCCGGTGTCCGACGCCGCCTTCGACGCCGCCTTCAGCAACCAGGAGTGAGGCTCCCGCGCGCGGTCGGCGGACACACAGGGCGCACCCGGCGTCCGCCGATCCGCCGCGCCTATCATGTGGCCATGTCCCCCCACTCCGAGCCCCTGGCCCGCCACGAACGCGCCGCCCTGGCCGACGACCTCGTGTCCTTCGGGCCCGACGCGCCCACCGTGATCGACGAGTGGGACGCGTCCGCGCTCCTCGAGCACCTGATCCTGCGCGAGCAGCGCCAGGACCTCATGATCGGCCCCAAGCTCCCCGTCGGCCCGATCGCCGACCGCTCGTACGCCGCCCTGCGCCGGCTCCAGGAGCGCACCTGGGCCGATCGCGTCGAGATGCTGCGCAGCGGTCCGCCGCGCTTCTCCCCGTTCCGCCTCGTCGATTCGCTCGCGAACACGGTCGAGTACCTCGTCCATCACGAGGACCTGCTGCGCGCGCGACCCGGCTGGGAGCCGCGGACGCTCTCCGAGGCCCATGACCAGGAGCTGTGGACGCATCTGAAGCGCATGGCGCGCCCGCTCGTGCGCACCGACGTCGACGTCACCCTGGTCTCCCCGCTCGGCGGGGTGCGCGTGCCGTCGAAGGACCCCATCGGCTCTGTGCGCGTGCACGGCAGCCCGACCGAGCTGACCCTGTGGGCCTTCGGCCGCGATCGCGTCTCCCGCGTGCGCCTCGAGGGCGACCCCGAGGCGCTGCTCGTGCTGCGTCGCGGCGACCGCGGGTTCTGAGGCGGGCCCGCGGCCCCTCGGGGGCCGTGCTCGCCCGCGCCGCTCAGCCCCGTGCGAGCAGGAAGAGCCGGGGATGATGCCCCTTCTGGAAGAACCTGTGCTCGTCCACGAGGCGCCAGTCCGCGCGCCCTTCGAGGGCCGCGTGCATGCGCCGGATCTCGTGGGTGAGGATCGCGAGGCGCGCCCGGGGCGCCGCGAGCTCCGCGGCGCGTGACATGAGGTCCCCGAGCAGCTGCTCGTTGCTCTCGTGCTCCCCGTGCAGGGTGCCCCAGGGCGGATTCGACACGAGGCGCGTGAAGCCGCCCTCGAGCGGCGTCTCGAGGACGTCCCCGTGCACCCAGTCGATGCGGCCGCGGCGCCTCGCGGCCCGCTGATGGCCGCGCGCGAGCTCGAGCGCCTGCTCGGAGAGGTCGACGCCCACGACCCGACGGGGCGCGACCTCGTGCAGCTGCTCGATGAGGAACGTGCCGGAGCCGCAGGTCATGTCCAGCAGTTCGTCCTGAGGGCCGACGCCGAGCAGATCGAGGCAGCTCGCGGCGATCGTCGCGTTCACGGCGCCGGGGTAGTCGCCCGTGCGCCAGGACCGGGTCGAGAGCGGGCGCGGGGTGAGGCGCACGAGCAGCTCCCACTGGCCCGCCGCCAGTGCCCGGCGGACCCGGACCACGAGGTCGCCGTCGTCCGCGACCGGGAGCCCGGCGTGCTCGGCGATCGCCGCGGACAGGCGCCGCATGTCGGGGCTGTCGGCGCCGGCCGCACGCAGACGCAGCGCACCGAAGCGCTGGCGCGGCTTCGCGCGCCGCACCTGCTCGATCAGCTCGCCGATGCGCTGCTGCGCGGAGGTCTCGAGGAGCTCGCGCGGTCGACGTGCGGGCAGGGAGAGCACCGCGGAGGCGGCGACGACCCGGCGCCATGATCGTGCAATGGGGATCGCTGCCGTCAGATCCGGGACCGCGAGCCGGAGCTCCGTCGGCTCCTCGGAGACGACGGTGCCGAGCTGCTCCGCCTCGCGCCGGGCGAGCGGGCCGCAGCCGTCGAGGACCTCGAGGACCAGCTCGCGTGCGGGGTCCGGGCGATCGGCTGTCATGGGCCCCTCCTGGAGCGGGTGAGACCGCGTGGGCGGCGCGGCACGGTGTCGGGCGGCCACTCACGGTAACCCGAGGCACATCATCGGTGCGCCGGTGCGGGCCGAGCGGCTCGGGATCGGTAGACTCGCCGTGTGTTCACTGTGAGCGTCTGTTCCCTCAAGGGTGGCGTCGGCAAGACGTCCGTGACCCTGGGCCTCGCGTCCGCGGCCCTCCATCAGGGGGTGAACGCGCTCGTCATCGACCTGGACCCGCAGGCGGACGCGACCCTGGGCCTGCTCGGCGAGCCGGGCACCACCACCGACGTCGCCGAGGTGCTGTCCTCGCCGCGCACCGAGACCGTGGACCGCGCGATCATCCCGGCCCCGTGGTCGAAGGACTCCTCCTCGCACCTGGACATCATCCCCGGCAGCCACCGCTCGGTGCTTGTCGACTCCCCCGCCCCCAAGGGCCGGGAGGTGCGGCGCCTGCGCGACGCCCTGGACCGCCGCACCCACCGCTACGACCTCGTCATCGTGGACTGCCCACCCTCGCTCAACGGGCTCACGCAGATGGCTCTGTCCGCCTCCGACCGCTCGCTCGTGGTCTGCGAGCCGGGCTTCTTCGCCGTCACCGCGGCCGACCGGGCGCTCAAGCTCGCCCAGGAGATGCGCGAGGGGGATCTCGCGCCGCGCCTGCAGCCGCTGGGCCTCGTCGTGAACCGCTACCGCCCGCGCTCCGTCGAGCACCAGTACCGCCTGGCGGAGCTGCGCGAGCTGTTCGGCGACCTCGTGCTCGACCCCATCATCGAGGAGCGCGTGGGCCTGCAGCAGGCGCAGGGCGGAGCGGTCCCCCTGCACGAGTACCACGGCGCGAGCGGCGCGCGGCTCACCGAGGACTTCGACGCCCTGCTGAAGCGCGTGATGGACTCCCGCCAGGACAGCTGAGCAGCGCCTCCCGGCGCGCGCGCTCCGCTCCGCTCATCGCACGAGGGCGGGCACCCTTCCCGGGTGCCCGCCCTCGTGCGTGTCTGCTGCGGCGGTGCCGCTCGTGGTCCGCTCAGCCCGCGTGGCGCGTGCGCCGGCGCGCGGCGAGCTCGTCGTGCAGGGCGATCTCGGCGTCGTCGGCCGGATCGACGCTCGGAAGCACCGAGAGCTCGCTCTCGACCTCGCGCCACACGCGGCCCACGGCGATGCCGAAGACGCCCTGGCCGCCCTGGACCAGGTCGAAGACGTCCTGCGCGGACGTGCACTCGTAGACCGAGGCGCCGTCGCTCATGAGGGTGATCTGGGCGAGGTCCTCGACGCCGCGCTCACGCAGCGCGCTGACCGCCACTCGGATCTGCTGGAGGGAGACGCCGGTGTCGAGGAGCCGCTTGACGACCTTGAGGACGAGCACGTCGCGGAAGCCGTAGAGGCGCTGGCTGCCCGAGCCGCTCGCGGCGCGCACGCCGGGCTCGACGAGGCCGGTGCGGGCCCAGTAGTCGAGCTGGCGGTAGGTGATGCCGGCGGCCTTGCAGGCTGCGGGGCCGCGGTAGCCGAACTCGCCGGGCGCATCCACGAGCTCGTCGAAGAGCACGCCCTGCGCGTCCTCGGCGGGCACTGTCGACTGCGTCGTGCGGTCCGCGCGCTGATCGCTGTTCACATTCGCCTCCGGTAGCGGCTCTCCTATGGGGAAGGGTGAGAGCACGCTGACAGCCTAGCGTCTCCTCGCGCGGGCGTCCTCCCCGTCCCGCGCGTGTCGCCGACGAATCCGGGCGCGCGCGGAGGATCCGGACACCGCCGCGCGGGCGCGCCATCGGGAGGGACGGAAAGGGCGGCGGAGTCACCCGCCGCGGTGGACCTGCTTCCTGAGCAGGGCGTTGTGCAGGGAGTTCAGGGATTCGCCGAGCTCCTCGGCAAGGCTCTGCGCCTGGCCGCGGGCAGCGGCGTCCGTCGGCCGCGAATGGGGCTGGGCGACGGAGCGCAGCATGTGCGCCTGCCGCTCGACGGACGTGCGGACCATCACGAGGTGGCGCGGGTGCAGCCCCTCGTCGGCGAGGACACGGGCAGCGCGCACGATCTCGAGCTCCGAGGCCCCGTAGAAGACGAGACCCTCCTCGAGCATGCCGTAGCTCTCGAGCTCCTCGAGCAGCTCCTCGTCGATCTGCGCCTCGCGCAGGAGACCGCGCCGGTCGAGACGGACGGGCTGGATCTGGGAGGTGGGCCCGGGGCGCGAGGCGATCGACGTGACGTCGTCGTCGACCCCGTGCTCGAGCAGGTGCTCCTTGATGACCTTGAGCGGCCAGAAGCGATCGCGCTGGGCCCGCAGGACGAACAGCAGCCGGTCCACGTCGGCGCGCGAGTACTTGCGGTAGCCGCTCGCAGTGCGCTCGGGGGAGATCAGCTCCTCCGCCTCGAGGTAGTGGAGCTTGGAGTGGCTGAGGTCGGGGAACTCCTCCTGCAGGAGATCCAGGACCTGCCCGATGCTCAGGCGCGCACTGCCGGACGGGGTCGGCCTGCGCGAGGCCGATGCCGCCACGGGCTCAGTCCTTCCCGGGCTTGAGGTGGAAGGTCAGCCGGTACTTGCCGATCTGGACCTCCTGGCCGTTGCGCAGGACGGCCTCGTCCACACGCTCCATGCCCACGTAAGTGCCGTTGAGCGAGCCGAGATCGCGGATCACGAAGTCCGCGCCCTGCTGCAGGAAGGCGGCGTGCTTGCGGGAGACGGTGACGTCGTCCAGGAAGATCTCGCTGTTGGGATGACGGCCGGCGACCGTCTTCTCCGCGTCCAGGAGGAAGCGCGCGCCGAGGTTCGGGCCCTTGCGGACGATCAGCAGGGCGCTGCCGTCGGGGAGGTTCTCGATCGCCGCACGGTCCTGCTGGTTGAGGCCGTGCTCCGGCTCCTCGAGCGCATCCTGCGTGGGGATGGCGTGCAGCGTCGAGGTCTTGTCGAGGCTGTCGTAGGTGCCGTCGGCGTTCTCGGTCACTGATGCTCCCCTTCCCTAGGTCGGACCATCCTCCCATGTGGACGAGGGCTCCCGGGAGGTGCAAGGACAATGCTGTGGAGATTTGACGAACACTTGACCGAGACCGGTTGCGCGCCCGGTCCACGAAATCGGGCATCGTGGACGCGCGGGCCATCGCACGTGGTCAGCCCCGGGGTCGCGTCAGACGCGGGGAACGTCGAGGGGGTCGTCGAGCATCTCGGCGAAGTCGGTGCGCGCCGGAGCGGGCCGGCTCGGGCGACGCGCCTGGACCAGGTACCGCGAGAGCGTGATCCGCAGTGGCAGGGCCCCGTGGCCGCCGGTCGGAGGGAGGACGAGGCCCTCCCCCTCGCGCAGGGCGCGCAGACCCTCGCGCGTCGTGACCCGCCCCTCGCCGTGGAAGGTGTCCGAGTGCTCGGTCTCGAGTCCCGCCTCGGTGACGCGGCGCAGGTGCTCGGCGAGCGTGTCCGGGGAGCCCCTGGAGCCCAGCTCGGCGAGATCGCCGGGACCCCGCTGCTGGGCGAGCAGCATCCCCTCGGGCGCGAGGACGCGATGGACCTCGCGCGGGTCGTAGGGGGCGTCGAGCACGATGACCAGGTCGAAGCGCTCGGGCGGGAACGGCAGCGTCGCGCCGACGTCCGACGGATCGTGGTCGAGGACCTCCAGACCCAGGGAGCCCAGGTGCTCACGGGTCCGGGAGTGGGCGGGACCGACGGGCAGTGCGGCGACGCCCTCCTCGGCGAGCGTGCCCCGCAGGCGGGCGAGGAGGCGCGCGGCGCGCGGCCCGATCGCGAGCACGTGATGGGAGAGCTGGGCGAGCGCGCTCGCGGTCTGCGCGACGCGCCAGGGCAGCTCGGGCAGGTCGAGGCCCGGGCTCTGCTCGAGCAGGTCGGGCACGGGCGCGCCGGGGATCTCCTCGCGCGGCGCCGACGGGTGCTCGCTGTGCTGCTGATCCATCCTCGGGCCTCCTGCCGACGGGGCTGGCCTCACTATCGCATGCGCACCGCTGACGCGCGCAGCGGCGGGGCGTCGACCGGGGTGCCGCAGGTCACGCGCTCGCGGATTCGCTCTCGACGCATCTTCCGGGGTAGCATCGATCCCGGTCCTCCCGCCGCGGAGGTTCCGGGCTGTGGCGCAGCTTGGTAGCGCACTTGACTGGGGGTCAAGGGGTCGCAGGTTCAAATCCTGTCAGCCCGACCGAGAGAATCGGTCGCCGGAAACATCGGTGAACTGCATATATGGACCGAGAGGCCCGCACCCGGCCAGCGCCGGGGCGGGCCTCTCCCTATATACGGCCGCAGGGCCGTGCCCTGATGCACGGATGCCCTGTCCCGGGGCAAGCGCACGTCTCCTGTCTGCGAGCCGGACGTTCGCGTCCCGGAGCGCACCGCTCAGGGGTGCAGCCGGGTCAGTCGGCGATGTCGAGGAGCTGAAGAAGTCCTTCGGTCGCGTCCCGCATCGGTGCGGGGTCGCCGAGCGCACGCGACAGCACGTACCCGCCCTGGATGACGGCGACGGCGGTCGTCGCGCGACGTCGCGCCGCCTCGGGCGGCTCGCCCGCCTCCTCGAAGACCACGGTCGCAAGATCCAGGAGCTGCGTGAAATAGCCGCGCACGGCGGCCCGCAGCTCGTCATCGGCCATCACGGTCGCATCGCTCGTGAGTCGTCCGACGCGGCATCCGGCGACGGCGTCCCGCGGTCGCGTCAGATAATCGTGCACCCGCTCCTCGGGCTCGGAGTCGTGCGCGAGCGAGGCGCGTGCGCCGTCGAGCATCTGCCGCACCGTGCGGGTCACCGCGGCGAGAGCGAGTGCGTGCTTCGTCGGGAAGTGGTGGTAGAGGCTCCCCTGTCCCGTGCCGCTGCGCTCCCAGACCTGGCGCGGCGTCGTGGCGCTCACACCCTGCTCCCAGATGAGCTCCTGCGCGGCGACGAGAAGCCGTTCGCGGGTCCTGGCGCCACGGTCGGACGCGCCAGGGGCTGGCGATGCACTCATGCCGACAGCTTACATACCTACCTCAAGGTATGTAAGCTGTCGACATCCGGAATGGAAGGAGCACCTGGCATGGTGCGCATCGCACATCTCAGCGACACACATCTTGACGGCGGCCCGGACCGCGCGAGGCGCGTCGAACGGCTCGTGGAGGAGATCTCGACTCTCGGAGACATCGACCTGGTGCTGGTCTCCGGAGACCTGACCGACGATGCGGATCCCGCCGAGTACGCCCAGTTCTTCGATCTGTTCTCCGGGGTGCCGCAACTCCAGGTCGTACCCGGGAACCACGATCGGCGCGCGCCGCTCGCCGCACATGTCGATCCGGACACGAACGGCTACTTCAACTCGGTCCGCACGGTCGGCGGGCTGACGGTGATCGGTCTGGACAGCCTGATCGAGTCGTCGATCGGCGGGGAGCTGGCGGCGGAGTCCATCGCCTTCGCGCACGAAGCGCTCAGCGCGACCGGCGGTCCCGCGATCCTCGCGCTGCATCACCCACCGGTCCCCGTCGGGCACGAGTTCATGGATCGGAACGGCCTCCTGGATCCGGGGTCCCTCGCCGATGTGGTCCACGATCACGGGCACGTTGCGGCGGTCCTCGTCGGCCACGTCCACTCGGCGTTCGCCGCGGGATTCGCGGGTCGACCGATCCTCGGAGCCCCGGGCGTCGTCTCGACGATGCGTCTCGGAGGGAGGATGGACCCCATCGCCGATCCGAGCGCGATGCCGGGCATGGCGATCCACACGGTCGGCCCCGACGGCTCGATCAGCACCGTCTACCACTACCTGTCCCCCGAGCGACCATGAGTTCCTATCCTTCCCCGGCGTCACGGAGGACACTGATGAGCACACGACGACAGAGGCGACGAGGTGCGGAGCACTGCGAACCGTTCGCCGTCCACTCCGGGCTGCTGGGCCTCGCCGTGACGGTGAGGGATCCGTCCGAGCCCGCAGCACTCATCGCCCTGCCCCCGGGGCGCCGCCGCGCCGTCGTCGAAGCGGTGGCACGGTGAGCACCACGATCACGACCGCACAGCTCCGCGCCCTTCGGCTGCGCAGTCACGGTCTCGTGGCACGCGGCGCGGGCCTCTCGATCGGCGAGGTCGCCACCAGGATGCTGGCCGTGCAGGCTCAGGACCTCGCGCAGGGCGCATGGGGGCTCGGCGTCCGCGCTCGTGGATCGACCCTTCACGACGTGCACCGCGCGCTCGAACAGGCCGAGGTCATCCGCGCCTCGCCGCTTCGCGGCACCCTGCATCTTCTCGCTGCACAAGATCTGCGCTGGCTGCTCGGCATCACCTCTCCACGGGAGATCGCTGCGGCGGGCCCGCGGCTGCGCCGGCTCGATCTCGACGCCCGGGCACTGCGGCGCGCGCGCTCCGTCACCGAGGCGCTTCTCGGCGACCGCACTGCGCTTCCCCGTGCCGAGTACCTTCGCGGGCTGGAGGCTGCCGGGATCGCGACGGGCGGGGAGCGCGGCTATCACATCATCTGGTGGCTGGCGCAGAGCGGCATCGTCTGCTGGGGGCCGGCACGCGGCACCGGGCAGGGGCTCGTCCTCGCGGAGGAGTGGATCGGCGACGCCGCCGAGCTCGCCGGTGACGACGCCCTCCGCGAGCTCGCCGGTCGGTACCTCGCCGGACACGGTCCTGCCACGGACCGGGACCTCGCCTGGTGGGCGAGGATGCCGCTCTCCGAGGCACGCAGGGCCATCCGGCTGGCAGGCGCCGACCTCATCGAGCTCCAGCACCGGGGTGCGACCCACTGGGCCACCGCACGGACGATGGACGGGGCAGGGGACCGCGGCGTGGGTCGACTGCGCCTGCCGAGGACCACGCACGTGCTGCCCGGGTACGACGAGTATCTGCTCGGATACGGGGACCGCTCCGCCGTGCTGCCGGACGAGTTCGCCGGCCGCGTCACCAGCGGCCGGAACGGCATCTTTCACCCCATGATGCTCGCCCGCGGCAGGGTGATCGGAACATGGCGAGGAACCGATCCCGAGGGGCGCACGACGGCCGCCTTCGAGCCGTTCCACGACCTCACCGCGTCCGACCGCCTGGCGTTCGCTCGCTCCGCGGCTGCCTTCGAGCGGTTCCGCAGCGGCGGCCAGCGCCCGATACCGCTTCCCCGGCGCAGCACCGACACGGTCCGGTGAGGGACCAGGACCACGCCTTCCGTCCGGGGTCGGGACCGGCCGGCCGGAAGGCCGCGCGGGGACGCAGGGGCGTGCAGGCGGTCCGCGGATCAGGTCTCGGACTCATCCGCCGCGTCCTCGAGGCGGCGCCCGCAGCGCCAGCAGGTCGCGCCGGGCTGCTCGGTGAGCGCGCCGCAGTCCGGGCACACGCGCTGCAGCCAGCAGGCGGGCTCCCCGCCCTCGATGCGCACTGACACGCCCTCCCTCATCGCGCCTCCCTCGCCGCTGGGACCTTCGTCGGCTCGAGGGTACTGCGCCGCACGTAGGGTGCGGTCATACCCCCACCCGCCCCACTCAGAGAAGGAGTCCCTCCGTGCCCTCTCCGTCGACCGATCCGCAGTCCGCGCGCCCCTCGCAGCCCGCCGTCCTGGACGTGCGCGAGGTGGCGAAGCCCTAGCGGCACGGTCGGATCTTCGCCCGCTTCGAGGAGCTCGGGGTCGGCGAGTCGTTCGTGCTCGTCAACGACCACGATCCGCTCCACCTGCGGGAGGACTTCGAGCGGGACCAGCCCGGCAGCTTCGGCTGGGAGTACGAGAACACGGAGGACGGCGACTGGCGCGTGCGGATCTCACGGCTCGCCTCGACCGCGCTCGCCCGCGTGCTCGTGGACACCGCCGAGGTCGAGCTGCCCGAGGGGTCGGCCGGCGGGGCCGCCTGGTCGATCGGCGTGCATCCGCGCGACCTCGACTCGAACCTCGTGATCCTGCCCGCGGGAGGCGGCATCGGCGAGCACATCGGACCCGATCACGACGTGCTGGTCGTGGTCCTCGCCGGCAGCGGCACGATCACCACGGAGCGCGGGGAGGTCGCGCTCGCGCCGGGCGAGCTGGTGCTGCTCCCCCGCCGCTCGCGCCGTGCCTTCACGGCGGGACCCGAGGGGCTGCGCCACCTCACCGTGCACCGCCGTCGGCCGACGCTCCAGATCACCGACGCCCCGCGCTGAGGCGCGAGGGGATCAGCTCTCGTCCTCCCAGGGCAGGGTGAGGTCCTCGCCATGGGAGGCGAGCGGCACCACGACCACGGGCCGCTCCTGGTGGTGCGCGAGGTGCACGGCGACGGAGCCGCTCAGGAACTCCCGCAGGGAGGCGCGGAGGCCCGACTCACGCGTGCCCACCACGATCATCGCCGCGTCCAGCTGGTCGGCCAGGCGCATGAGCTCCTGCGCCGGCGGACCCGCGAGGGCCACCGTGGACCAGTGCACGCCGCGGTCGGCGAGCGTCTCGGCGATCGCCCGGTGCAGGGCCGGGTCGAAGACCTCGACGATCTCCTCGAAGGCGTCCGGGTCGACGGGCAGTGCGGTGACGGTGCCGTCGGGCCGTCTCTCGAGGGTGTAGCTCGAGGCGTCGACGCTCGCGCACACGAGCTCGGCGCCGAAGCGCTCGGCGAAGGTCGCCGCCTCGGCGACGACCCGGGAGTGCTGTCCAGGGATCACACCCACCACGACGGTGGGGGTCGCGTCCATCATCACTGACCTCCCTCCCCTGACCGCGCGGGAGCGCGGTGCACGGATACCGAGATCGTCCCCCGCCTCCGGGGAGAAGTCCAGCCCCTCGACCAGCCCATCCCGCGGTCCGAGCCGCCGGGGCGGCCCCGCTCTTCCCTAGACTCCTCCCATGCCCGAGACCCCCGCCGAGAAGCCCGCCGCACCCGTCGGCCCCACGACCGCTTCCCAGACCCCCGCGGAGCCGACCACCGCGCCGACCACCTGGGTGCTCACCCTCGCGTGCGAGGACCGGCCTGGGATCGTGCACGCCGTCAGCGGCGCCGTCGTCGCCGCGCGCGGGAACATCACCGAGTCCCAGCAGTTCGCCTCCCCCGACACGGGGCGCTTCTTCATGCGCCTGCAGATCGCCTCGGACACGGGGCGCGACGCGCTCGAGGGCGCGCTCGCCCCGGTGATCGAGCGCTTCGGCCTCGAGGCCTCCCTCGATGCCGCGGGCAGACCCCGGCGCACCCTGATCCTCGCCTCGAAGGCCGCCCATTGCGTGAGCGACCTGCTGTTCCACCAGCGCTCCGGGCACCTGCCGATCGAGGTGCCGCTCGTGATGGCGAACCATGACACCCTGCGCGACCTCGTGGAGTTCCACGGCGTCCCCTTCCGCTCCCTGCCCGTCGCGGGCCCGGAGCAGAAGGAGGCCTTCGAGAGCGCCGTGCTCGAGGCGGTCGACTCGCACGACATCGAGCTCGTGGTCCTCGCCCGGTACATGCAGATCCTCTCCCCCGAGCTGTGCGAGGCCCTCGCCGGTCGCTGCATCAACATCCACCATTCGTTCCTCCCCGGCTTCAAGGGCGCGAACCCCTATCGGCAGGCGCACGAGCGCGGCGTGAAGCTCATCGGCTCGACCGCCCACTTCGTCACCTCGGACCTCGACGAGGGCCCGATCATCGAGCAGAACGTGACGCGCGTGGAGCACTCGCACTCGGTCGCGCAGCTGCGGGAGATCGGCCAGGACCAGGAGTGCCTCGCGCTGCGGCGGGCGGTCACCTGGTTCGCGCAGTCACGCGTGCTGCTCGACGGGATGCGCACGGTCATCTTCCGCTGACGTCCCTCCCCGGGCGCACGGCCCGCGTCGCACAGCGCCGGCACAGGCGGGACCTGCCTCCGGCACGGGCTCGCCCCGCAGGATCGTTCTCGCCCCAGAAGAACGACCGAAGGACCTGCGATGACCACGCACAGCCCGCAGACCCCGCAGCCGCAGCCGGAGCGGAACCCGCAGCCGGACGAGCCCCGCCACCATCCCTCGCACCCGAGGACTCCCGCGTCGAGGTGGCCGGCGACGGCCGCGTGAGCTACCAGGGACGCGACCTCTCCCACCCCGAGGAGCCGCTGGCCGACCAGGGACTGGGCTTCGACCTCGCCACACTGCTCTCACGCCGTAGGACCCTCGCGGGCCTCGGGCTCGGGGCCGCCGCCGTGGGCCTCGCGGCCTGCACGTCCGACGCCTCCGACGACGCCGCCTCGTCCTCCGCCTCCGACGGGGGCGGCTCGGGCACGAGCGACGGGGAGATCCCCGAGGAGACCAACGGCCCCTATCCGGCCGACGGCACCAACGGCGCGAACGTGCTCACCGAGTCCGGGATCGTGCGCTCGGACATCACCTCGAGCTTCGGCGACGCGAGCGCGAGGGCCGACGGCGTACCGATGTCGCTCACGCTCACCCTCACGAACCTCGAGGCGGACAACGACCCCTACGAGGGCGTCGCCGTCTACGTGTGGCACTGCGACGCCGCCGGGAAGTACTCGCTGTACTCCGAGGGCCTCGAGGCCGAGAACTACCTCCGCGGCGTCCAGGTGGCCGACGAGAAGGGGCAGGTGACCTTCACGAGCATCTTCCCCGCCTGCTACACCGGTCGCTGGCCCCACATCCACTTCGAGGTCTACCCCGACGCGGACTCCATCACCAGCACCGACAACCTGCTGGCCACCTCGCAGGTCGCCCTCCCCCAGGACGTCTGCGAGACCGTCTACGCGCTCGACGAGTACGACGGCTCGGCCGAGAACCTCGCGCAGGTCACCCTGGACTCCGACAACGTCTTCGGGGACGACGGCGGGGAGCTGCAGCTCGCCGACGTCGACGGCGACGCCGACAGCGGGTTCACGGTGACGCTGCCCGTCGCGATCGACCCGAGCACCGAGCCCGGGCAGTCCACCGACGCCTTCGGCGCGGGCGGCGGACAGGGCGGCACGCCGCCGTCCGACGGCGGGGGTGCGCCTCCGTCCGACGGCGGCGGTCAGCGCGGCATGCCTCCCGGCGGCGCGTCCGACGGCGGAGGATCCGACGGCGGCAGCGCGAGCGGGACCCAGAACAGCTCCTCGACCTCCTCGTCCGGCAGCTCGGGGAGCGCCGCCGTGGAGGCCTCCCTCGTGGGCGGCGTCTTCGTCGCCTCGCGCTGAGACGATCGCATGGCGACGACGCCGGGAGCAGGGGCTCGTCGGAGCTAGACGAGCCCCTGCTCCCACGCCGTCCGCACGGCCGAGGCCCTGTCCCCGACGCCGAGCTTCTCGTACACGTGCGCGAGGTGCGTCTTGACCGTCGCCTCGCCGATGCGCAGGCGACGGGCGACGGCCCGGTTCGTGCATCCCTCGGCCACGAGGCGCAGCACCTCGCTCTCGCGGTCGCTGAGCGCGGGGCGCGGCCCGCGCTGCGCGGTGAGCGCCGCGAGCGCGGCCGGGACCAGCACGGGACGCCCGGCGGCGAGGTCGTGGACCGCCCGCGCGAGGTCCTCTCCGCGCGCGTCCTTGAGGAGATAGCCGTCGGCTCCCGCCTCGAGCGCCCCCAGGATCTCGCGGTCCGTGTCGTAGGTGGTGAGGACGAGCAGCCGCGGCTGCTCTCCCCCGCGCCTGCGCTGCTCGCGGATGGCCTCGACGCCGCCCATCCCCGGCATGCGCAGGTCCATGAGCACGACGTCCGGGTGATCACGGGCGATCAGGGCGAGCGCCTCGGCGCCGTCCTCCGCGGCGCCGATCACCTCGATCCCGGGGTCGGCGCCGAGCATCGCCACGAGTCCGTCGCGGACCACCGGATGGTCGTCGACTACGAGCACCCGCACAGCGGGGCCCACCGCGGGACGCACGGCGGCGCTCACCGCGGGATCCTGGCGGTCAGCAGGGTGCCCTCGCCGGGCGCCGAGTCGACGTCGAGGGTCCCGCCGATCTCGCGGATCCTCGAGCGCATGCCCGGGATCCCGTGCCCGCGGCCGTGGGCGGCGGCCTCCGCCGGGTCGAAGCCGCGGCCGTCATCGCGGATCCGCAGCACCAGCGCGTCGGGCTCCCCCTCGAGCACGATCTCGAGCGCGCCCGCCCGGGCGTGGCGGGCGGCGTTCGCCATCGCCTCCTGCGTCACGCGCACCACCGCATGGGGATGCGGGAGGGGGCTCGGCGCCGCGTCGGCGTCGAAGGTCGCGACGATCCTGTGGGTCCGCGACCAGCGGGCGACGAGCTCCGCGAGGCTCTCGAGAGGGTCCTCCCCCTCGAGCTGCTGAGGGGCCAGGGCCTCCACCGCACGGCGCGCGTCCACGAGGCTCTCGCGCGCCGCCTCCTCCGCCGTCCGCATCCGCCGGCGCGCGGAGTCGTCCAGGCACTCCTGCGGCACGGCCTCGAGCTGACGGATCACACCGACCAGGCCCTGGGCCACCGTGTCGTGGATCTCCCGTGCCAGGCGCGTGCGCTCCTCGGCCACGCCGCGCTCGCGGGCGCGGCGCACCAGCTCCTCGTGCAGCGCCGAGTTCTCGCGATACGCCTCGGTCAGCTCCCGGACGGCCGCCTCACGCGTGAGCATCTCCCGCTCGCGCTCCTTGTCCAGGTGCATCATGCCCAGGCTCAGCAGGACGTTGACCAGCACGAGCATCACGAACAGCGCAGGCGCGGCGGCCACGCCCGCCGTTCCGCCCGTCTGGCCGAAGGCGCAGATCAGCGCCGTCACCCCGACCGAGACCGGGATCGCCCGGCCGGCCAGGAAGCGGGGCGCGTCGAGATAGCCCACGAAGGCGTAGATGCAGGCGAGAGGGTTCAGGGCGACCGTGAGCACGAGAAGGGCCTGGTGGACGGCGAACAGGGCGACGAGACCCGACTCCCCCGCCCCGCGCACGCGCGCCCTGCGGGTGAGCACGACGCGCAGGAGCAGCGTGGCGAGGGTGGGCACGAGGGCCCAGAGGATCAGGTGCCGGAACCCGAGGGCGTCGGAGGCGAGCAGACCCACGGTCCACGAGACCGCGGCGAGCAGGGGCGGCAGCCACACGGTCAGCAGCCGCCCGAGAGGACCGGTCGGGATCGTCGCCTCGCTCCCTGTTCCGCGGACGGGGATCGGCAGCGGGGCCGCGAGCCCCGTCGGGCGCGCGCCCGCCGTCGGACGCGGAATCGCCACAGGCATGCGCCCCAGTCTCCCCCGCGCATGCACCGGGCGCCAGCGCCGGGGCATCCCCCGATCGGCGGAGGGTGCGGACGCCGGTGAGGGGATCCGTCCCTTTACGCCCCTGCCTAGCGTCGTGGTCATGGCCTCCTCCGCGCATCCGTCCACGTCCCCCTCGCCGACGACCGAGACAGGACCGCGCACACCGTCCGCGCGACTGCACCATCTGGACGCCCTCCGCGCCGGCGCCCTGCTGCTGGGGGTCGTGCTGCACACCGTGCTCGGGTTCGTCCCCGGCGCCGCCTGGCTCTTCCAGGACACCCGGACCGCGTGGTGGGCGCTGCCCGTGATGGTCGTGATCCACCTGTTCCGGATGATCCTGTTCATGATGCTGGCCGGCTACTTCGGCCGCATGGTGCTCATGCGCCGCGGGACCGGGTCGTACGTGCGCGACCGCCTGCTGCGCATCGGGGCCCCGCTGATCGCCTTCTGGCCCCTCGCGGTGCTCTCGCTGCCCGTGGTGATCGTCGGAGGCAGCGCCCTGCTGGGTCGCCCGCTGCCCGGCGCCGTGCAGGGCGGGGCCGGGGACACGGGCAAGGCGCAGGGCGGGGCCGAGGGAGGCGCGCCGGGGCTGCTCGAACTGCTCACGCCGGGGCAGCTCTGGTTCCTGCTGCTGCTGGTCGAGATCATCCTCGTGGTCGTCCTGGTCCGGGCGCTGCTGGTGAAGGCCCTGGGCGCCGAGCGCGCGGGCCGCACCGCCCGCATGATCGGCCGCGTGCTCTCGAGCCCCGCGGGCCTGCTGCTGGCCGCGCTCCCCTATGCGTCGGGCCTCGTCGCCCAGGGGACGATCATCGGCGGCATCCAGGGGCCGACCACCCTGGTGCCGGTACCGGGCGCGTCGCTCGCGTACGGCGGGGCGTTCCTGGTGGGCTGGTTCCTCCAGGCCGAGAGCACCTCCCTGGAGCGGATGGCCCGGGGGTGGCCCCTCTGCCTGGCCCTCGCCGGCCTGCTCACGGCGCCTCTCCTGGTGGGCGGGTCGGGGACCCCCGGGTCCCCGGTCCTCACCCTCGTGCTCGTCCCGCTGGCCGGGTGGGCGTGGGTGCGCGGGCTCCTGGGCCTCGCCGCGCGCGCGATGGACCGCGAGATCTTCGCGATCCGCTACCTCGCCGACGCCTCGTACTGGATCTACCTGCTGCACCTGCCAGTCGTCGTGGCCCTGGGCCTGGCGATGGCGGAGCTGCCGCTGCCCCCGCTCATGAAGGTCGCGCTGAACCTGCTCCTCACCACCGGGATCCTCCTGCTCGCCTACGACCTGATGGTGCGCAGCACCTGGATCGGGCGGTGGCTGAACGGGCACCGCAGGCCGCGGGCGCTGCTGCCCGCCCCCCGGCGCGCGGCCCGTCGGCCGATCACCCCTTGACGCCGCCGGCGGCCGCGAAGCCCGTGCCCAGGCTCCGGCCCATGATCAGGTACAGGGCGACCACGGGCAGGGAGTAGAAGATCGAGAAGGCCGCGAGCTGGCCGTAGGCCACCTGCCCGTACTGCGAGGAGAACGTGTACAGGGTGACCGCCGCCGGCAGGTGATCGGGGCTCAGCAGCAGCATGAAGGGGACGAAGAAGTTGCCCCACATACCCACGAAGGTGAAGATCGTCGCCACGGAGAGTCCCGAGCGCATGAGCGGCAGCACCACGGACCACAGGGTCCGCAGGACGCCCGCGCCCTCCGTCCATGCCGACTCCTCGATCTCCACGGGCACCGAGTCCATGAACCCCTTGGTGAGGAAGATGGCGTACGGCAGGGACGAGGCACCCAGGAAGAGGATCGCCCCGAACATCGAGTCGATGAGGTTGACCTGCACGAACAGCGAGTAGACGGGGATCATGATCGCGGTGATCGGCAGGCCGGTCGCGAAGATGACGGTCAGCAGCAGCGGACGCTTGGCCGCGAAGCGGTACCGGGAGAACGGGTAGGCGCACAGGACCGCGGCGACCATGGTCACGATCGTCGCCCCGCCGCACAGCAGCAGCGAGTTCCCGAGCGGGCGGAACGTGGTCTCGGTGTTCCAGATCGCCCGGAAGTTGCCCAGGCTCCACTTCTCGGGCCAGCTGACCGAGAGCGTGGCGCTCTCGTTGAACGAGGCCAGCACGACCCACAGCAGCGGGATCAGGAACGCCACCCCGATGACGATCATCGCGAGGCTCGAGGCGAGCTCGGCGGTGCGCTCGCGCGGCCCCTTGCCGCCCTTGTGGCCGCGCCGGGTGGGCGCGGTCGTCGGGCCGGGGACGGATGCGGCGGACGGGGAGGCGGGTGCGGAGGCGGCGTCGGCCGCTGCGGTGGAGGTCATCGCTTCTCCTCCTCGGGGAGCAGGCGGAGGTAGACGAGGGAGGCGGCGGCCCCGATCAGCAGCAGGAGCAGGGCGACCGCGGTGCCGTAGCCGAGCTGGCCGTAGGAGAAGGCCTGCTCGTACATGTACAGCGGCAGGGTCTGGCTCTTCCGGTCGGGCCCGCCGCCGGTCATGATGAAGATCAGCCCGAAGACGGAGAGTGTCTGCAGGGTGATGAGCATGAGGTTCGTGGCGAGCGCCGGGCGCAGCAGCGGCAGGGTGATCGAGGTGAAGCGGCGCATCGGCCCGGCCCCGTCCATCGCTGCGGACTCCTGGACGTCGCCGGGGATCGCACCGAGCGCCGCCGAGTACACGAGCATCGAGAAGGCCGTGCCGCGCCAGACGTTCGCGAAGCTCACCGCCACGATCGGGGCGCTGAACAGCAGCGTCTGCGGCGGGATGCCCACCAGGCCGAGGATGCCGTCGAGGCTGCCGCCCTCGGCGAAGAAGGTGTAGAGCAGGTAGCCGGCGACCACCTCGGGCAGGATCCAGGCGGCGATCACGATGGAGGTGATCGCGAAGCTGATCACCCGGTTCGCCCGCTCCATGAGCAGGGCGAGCAGCAGTCCCAGCAGGTTCTGCCCGATCACGGCGGAGATCAGGGTGAACAGGATCGTGAGCACGACCGAGTTCCAGAAGTCGCCGTCGGTGAGGGCGTCGGTGAAGTTCGAGACGCCCACGAAGGAGGTCTTCGAGGCGCCGTCCCCGCGGATCGCCTTGTCGGTGAAGGCGAGGTAGAGCGAGTAGATGATGGGGCCGGCCATGAACAGCACCAGGAGCACGGCGGTGGGGATCATGGGCGCCGCGCGCCGCAGGGTGAGGCGGTCACCGATGCCGGCGGGGCGCCGACGGCGCGGCCGCACGGACCGGGTCGCGGGGCGCTCGGGGCCGAGAGTGCTCATCGGGACTCCTCCTGCACGTTCTCGGCGCCGACGATGTCCGTGACCGCGGCGTCGTAGTCGGCCGCGGCCTTCTTCGGATCCGCGGCGTCGGACATCACCGCCTCCATGGCCTCCTGGATCGCCGCCGAGACCTCGGGGTAGGCGGGCAGGGCCGGCCGGTAGTAGGCGGTCGCGAGGAGACCGGTGAAGAACTCGACGCTGGGCGCGTACTCCTGGTACTCCTTCTTCGCGGCGACGTCCTTGCGGACGGTGATGTGGTTGTCCGCGATCGCGAAGGCCAGCGAGTTCTCCGTCGACGTCGCCGCCTCGATGAACGCCCAGGCGGCGTCCTCGTCCCGGCAGTGCTGGGGAATGGTGAGGCCCCAGCCTCCGGCGAGGGTGAGAGTGCCCGGGTCCTGGCCGTCCTTCGTGGGCATCTTCGCCAGGCCGACCTTCTCGGTCCACTCCGGCCACTCCCCCGGTGACCCCTCGGCCCAGTTCCGGGTGATCCACGAGCCGTCCAGCAGGATGCCGAGCTTCCCCTCGGGGATCATCGTGGAGTAGATGCTCTCGCTGATGTTCGGGTCGAGGTGCTGGGAGACCGGGAGGGTCAGCTCCTCCTCGAAGATC
Organism: Brachybacterium sp. NPDC056505; assembly: GCF_042794925.1. Taxonomy (NCBI): domain Bacteria; kingdom Bacillati; phylum Actinomycetota; class Actinomycetes; order Micrococcales; family Dermabacteraceae; genus Brachybacterium; species Brachybacterium sp. NPDC056505. The sequence continues at coordinate 17,008 of NZ_JBHTSV010000003.1, read as the reverse complement.
GTGCGCAGCAGGGAGAGCGAGTCCACGAAGCCCTGCGAGCCCAGGACCCACTTCTTCGTGTCCTCGTCGTACAAACGGGAGGTCGTCCCGTAGAGCAGCATCTCGAAGCCCTGCATCGAGGCCTTCTCGCCCTGCGCCTTCCCGCTGAAGATGAACAACGGGGCGGCCTCGGAATCGGAGTCCTTGATCGCGCGGGCGGCCTCGAGGATGTCGTCCCAGGAGGTCGGCTCCCAGGTGCTGGGGAGCCCGGCCTCCTCGAAGACGTCGCGTTGGTAGAAGAGGGCGCGGGTGTCGGTGGTCTGCGGGGCGCCGTAGACGTGTCCGTCCTCCGCGGTGAAGGCCTCGCGGGACGCCTTCACGACGTCGCCCCAGTGGTCCCAGGTCTTGATGTGCGCGTCGAGCGGCCGCAGGTATCCGGCGCCGACGTCGGAGAGCATGATGAAGGAGTCCTCGTAGACGACGTCGGCCGAGGTCCGCGGCGAGGACATGAGCAGCTCGTTCTTGGTGAAGTAGTCGTTCTCCGCGGCGACGATCGGCACCAGCTCGACGCTGAGGCCCGGACGGGCGGCGGTGAACGTCTTCGCGCTCGCGCTCAGCCAGTCCTTGAGGTTCGTGCCCGAGCCGAACTGCTGGTAGGCGATCCGCACGGTGTCCGCTCCCGCGTCCGAGGAGCACGCGGCGAGCGGCAGGACGACGGCGGCGCCGGCGGTGATCCTGAGGAAGGTGCGTCTGTCGGGGCGGGTCGGTCCCGGGATGACCATGGGGAAGGCTCCTCCACATCGAGGGGCGGCAGCCGCGGGACGCGTGGTCGTCCCCGCGAGCGGCGCGTGGCTGTGAGCCAGCCTACAGGCGGAGCGCAGCAGGCCCCGGAGGCCGAGCGCGGGCGTGTCCGCCGGGTCAGTCGCGGACGGCGGCGAGCAGCCGCGCGGCCTCGACGCCCTGCCCCGCGGCGGCGTCGGCGTAGCGGGTGCCCGGCGGGACCTGCGCGATCTCGAACCACCAGGAGGCGTGCGGGACCAGGCGCACATCGCGCCAGGGCACGTCGAAGCCGGGGTCCTGCCAGAGCGTCAGTGCGATCTCGGCGCGGCGACCGGCCGCGTGCAGGGCGAGACGGCGCAGCTCCGGGAGGGAGTGGGGCCCGGGCCGGCAGGAGGACGGGATCGCGACGGTCGCGTCCAGGGGCAGCGGCCAGCGGGTCTCTCCCCAGGCCAGGGAGGTCTGCCCGGTGCCGCCGACCACGGCGGCGGGCAGCCGCAGGTCCTCCTCGCGCACGGGCTCGTGCTCCCCCGTCGGGCGCAGGTCGAGCACGCTGCGCTCGACCCAGACGCCCGGAAGCGCGAGGCGCTCGCCGACCCGCACCTCGACCAGGACGCCGTCGCCGAAGGCGGCCAGGTGCTCGGCGGCGTCCGGCACGCGGTCGGCCAGCGCGCGCTGATCCAGCAGCAGCCGCACGCGGGCCTCGTCCCCGGTGCGCTGGGTGAGGGCGAGGGCGAGCACGTCGCCGGGACGCGCGGAGCTGGTGGCGGTGCTCATGCCCGGAACACCGCTTCGGGGCGGTCCTCGAGGGCGAGCGCGATCTGCTCGCGGAACCGGCCGGGCATCGGCGGGAGGTCGTCGAGGTCCGCCCAGCGCGCCTCGGTGTTCTCGCCGTCCGCCGGCCGGGGATCCCCGTCAACGTGCTCGAGGACGAAGCACAGGTCGAGGTACTGCGCGCGGTCGCCGTTGGCGTAAGTGGTCTCCGGCAGCGTGCGCACCTCGATCAGCCGCAGCGGGCGCACCGAGAGCGCGGCCTCCTCGGCGACCTCGCGGACGGCGGCGCGGGCGGGCTGCTCGCCGGGATCGATGATGCCGGTGACCGGGGTCCAGTCGCCCGTGTCCGCGCGGCGCACCACGAGGGCACAACGGCGCTCGGCGTCCAGCACGATCGCGGTCACGCCGGACATCCACAGCAGGTCGTGGCCGATGCGCTCGCGCAGCGCGAGGACGAAGTCGGGGGTCGCCATGGGAGCCCTCAGCCCGCCGACGCCACGGCGACGGTGATCAGGGTGGTGACCAGGGGCACCACGAGGGTCACCAGGAAAGCGAGGACGATGAGCGCGGCGACGATGATCATCGAGATCCATCCCCACTTCACGAGGGTGCGCGCCGTGGTGGGCTCGTCGAGCTTCACGAGCGCGATGATGCCGAGGATCGACGGGATCATCGCCCCGCACACGGCGCCGATCACGATCTGCACGATCGCCTGCGTCTGCAGGGACTGGCGCTCCGGGTACTGCACCGGGGACGTGGGGCCCGGAGCACCCTGGCCCGGGGGCTGGGGCGGAGGCACCTGCTGCCAGGACTGGCTCATGGTCTGCTCCTCGGGACGGGACGGGACAGGACGCGGGTCGGGGCGGCGGTCGGGACGGGGCCGGCACGGGCCACGGCGCTCCCGCTCGGGTCAGCGGAAGCGCTTCTCGCGAATGCGCACGCCGATCTCGATCGGGGAGCCCGTAAAGCCGAAGTCCTCGCGCAGGCGGCGCTCGATGAAGCGCCGGTAGCCGTGCTCGAGGAAGCCGGTCGCGAAAATGACGATCCGCGGGGGCCGGGTGCGGGCCTGCGTCGCGAAGAGGATCCGCGACTGCTTGCCGCCGCGCAGCGGGTGCGGATGCGCGGCGACGAGGGTGCCCAGGAAGGCGTTCAGGCGGGCGGTGGCGACGCGGGTGTCCCACGAGTCGAGGGCGGTGCGCAGGGCCGGCACGAGCTTCTCGGCGTGGCGTCCGGTGAGGGCCGAGATGTTCACCCGCGGCGCCCACGCGACGTGCGCGAGGTCCTTCTCGATCTCCCACTCGAGCTGGCGGCGCCGGTCCTCGCCGATGAGATCCCACTTGTTGAAGGCGAGCACGAGGGCGCGCCCGGACTCGAGCACCATGTCGATGATCTTGAGGTCCTGGGTGGAGATCGGCTCGGAGGCCTCGAGCAGCACCACGGCGACCTCCGCCCGGTCGAGCGCCGAGCGGGTGCGCAGGGAGGCGTAGAAGTCGGCGCCCTGGGACTGCAGCACGCGGCGGCGGATGCCCGCGGTGTCCACGAAGGTCCAGACCTGTCCGCCCAGCTCGATCTTCTCGTCGACCGGGTCGCGGGTGGTGCCCGCAAGATCGTCGACCACCACGCGGTTCTCCCCCGCCAGACGATTGAGCAGGGAGGACTTGCCGACGTTCGGGCGGCCCAGCAGCGCGACGCGGCGGGGGCCGTCGTCGGGGGCCGCGCCGCGGCCCTCCTCCGGGAGCGCCGCGAGGACGGCGTCGAGCAGGTCGCCCGAGCCGCGGCCGTGGATCGCGGAGACCGGGTGCGGCTCCCCCAGGCCCAGGTTCCACAGGGCCGCCGCCTCGAGCTCGCCGCGCTCGTCGTCGACCTTGTTCGCCGCCAGGATCACGGGGCGGTCCGAGCGGCGCAGCACCTTGAGCAGCTGCTCGTCGGTGGTGGTGATGCCGACGGTCGCGTCGACCACGAAGAGGACGGCGTCGGCGAGCTCGATCGCGACCTCGGCCTGCTCGGCGACCCGGTAGGCGATGCCCTGGACCTTGTCCTCCCAGCCGCCGGTGTCCACGAGCCAGAAGTCGGTGCCCGCCCACTCGGCCGCGTAGAAGACGCGGTCGCGGGTCACGCCCGGGACGTCCTCGACGACAGCCTCGCGGCGGCCCAGGATGCGGTTCACGAGGGTCGACTTGCCGACGTTCGGGCGGCCGACCACAGCCAGGACCGGCAGGTTCTTCGCCGCGCGGCCGACGGGCGCCTCCTCGTCGCCCTCGGTCAAGAGGGCGAGGTCCTCGTCGTCCAGGGCGTAGTCCTCGAGCCCGGCGCGCCAGGCCTCGGCGATCTCCTCGTCGGTGGGCTCGTCCCCGGGGACGGCGGCGAGGTCCGGACCGCCCGTCCAGTGCACCTCGGGATCGTCCTGCGCGTCGGACTCCTGCTCGTGGCGCGCGCGGGCCTCGTCCACGAGGGCCAGGACGCGCTCGATGACCTGCTCGATCGTGAGGTCGGTGGTGTCGATCGGGGTGACGCCCTCGGCGGCGGTGAGGAACTCGGAGACCGCGGAGTCGTCGCGGTCGCGGCGCAGCACCTGGTCGCGCATGCGCTCGCGGCTCTCCTCGGAGTCGTCGAGGCCGAGCTCGGCGGCGCGCCGGGCCATGCGGGCCTCGTCGCTCGCGGTGAGCAGGACGCGCACGTCGGCGTCGGGAGCGACGACGGTGGTGACGTCGCGGCCCTCGGCGGCGCAGAGGCCGCGGAGATCGGCGGTCTCCCGCAGGATCTCGCGCTGGCGCCGCTGGAGGATCGGGCGCACGGCCGTGTTCGTGGCGATCGCGGAGACCTGGCTGCTGATGCCCTGGGTGCGGATCTCGGCGGTCACGTCCTGGCCGCAGACCGCGACGGTGGCCCCGGCGGGGTCGGTCCCGAGGTCCAGGTCGAGGGACTCGGCGACGTGCGCGACGGCCTCGCGGTCCTCGAGGTCGATGCCGCCGCGGAGGCACTGCCAGGTCACCGCCCGATACATCGCGCCGGTGTCGAGGAAGCCGCCGCCGGTGATCTCGGCGACGCGGCGTGCCACGGTCGACTTGCCCGAGCCCGCGGGGCCGTCGATCGCGACGGTCACGCCGCGGGGCGCGCCGGCGGGCGCGGCGTCCGACGTGACGGCGTGCTCGGATGCGGGCAGGGCTGCGGAGGACTCCATCGGATCAGGATACGGGCGCTCAGCCCTCGAGCACGCTCCATCCGCGCCGGGAGAGCTCCCTCGTGAGCAGATCCTCATGGCTCGGGATCACCGCGATGTGGGCGACGCCCACCCGCTGGCCGAGCGAGTGCTCGAGGTGGAGGTCCTCGAGGTTGACGCCGATCTGCCCGGTCTCGGTGAGCAGGCGCGCGAGCTCGCCGGGGCTGTCGGGCACCATCACGGACACCGTCGCGAAGACGTCGGTGCCGCTGCCGTGCTTGCCGGGGATGCGGGCGACCCCGCGGTTGCCGTCGGAGATGAGGCGCGCGAGCTCGCGGCGCGAGCCGACGGACGGGTCCGGATCGCCCTGCATCGTGGCCAGGGCGTTCGCGACGCCCGCGAGCCGCTCCTGCATGTCGCCGAGCACCGGGAGCAGGGCCCGGGCGTTCGCGCCCAGGATCTCGACCCACAGCCGCGGATCCGAGGCGGCGATGCGCGTCGTGTCGCGCAGCCCCTGGCCGGAGAGCTCGAGCGCCTGCTCCTCGGCGTCGAGCAGCCCGGTCGCGAGCAGGCTCGCGACCACCTGCGGGGCGTGGGAGACGCGGGCGACGGCCTCGTCGTGGCGGGCCGCCTCCATCACCACGGGCAGGGAGCCCAGCTCGGTCGCGATCTGGCGGAGCCTCGCGACCGCGCCGCGGCGCGTGCCCTCGTGCGGGCAGATCACGAACGGGCGTCCCAGGAACAGGTCGGCGCGGGCGGCGATCACTCCGGAGACCTCGCGACCGGCCATGGGATGGGTGCCGAGATAGCGGGAGAGGTCGTCCGCGGTGATCTCGCCGGCCGCGGCGCGTGCGCGCAGGCCCTCGAGGACCACCCGCTTGACGCTCGCGACGTCGACGACGAGGGCCCCGGGGTAGGTGCCGAGCGCCTGGGCGACGAGGGCGGCGGCGACGTCGGGCGGGGCGGCCACGACGACGAGCGCGGGGTCGGCGTCGCCCGCGCGGCGGACGCGTCCGACGCCGAGCTCGACCGCGAGCGAGGTGGTGCCCGGGGAGACGTCCTGCACGTGGACCTCGACGCCCGCGCCCCGCAGGGCGAGTCCGAGGGACCCGCCGATCAGGCCGGTGCCGATGACGAGGACCGGGCTCGGCAGCAGGGGCGCGTCGTGAGCGGCGGGCCCCTCGCTCACAGGCCGACCTCCGCCATCAGCGTGCCGAGCTCCTTCGGCTCGAGCTCGCGGGTCTCGCCGGGCGCGAGGTCCGCGAGCAGGATCGGGCCGATGCGGGTGCGCACGAGCGCCGTGAGCTCGTGGCCCTGGGAGGCGAACATGCGGCGCACGATGCGGTTGCGGCCCTCGTGGAGCGTGACCTCGACGACGGCCTCGCGGCCGTCGTGGGCGACGAGCCGCGCGCGATCGGCGCGGGCGGGGCCGTCCTCGAGCTCGACGCCCTCGCGCAGCGCCTTGAGCAGACCGCGCGGGAAGGCCCCGGTGAGCGGGAAGCGGCACACGTACGTCTTCTCGACGTCGAAGCTCGGGTGGGTGAGGCGGTGGGCGAGCTCGCCGTCGTTGGTGAGCAGGAGCAGGCCCTCGGTCTCGAAGTCGAGACGGCCCACGTGGTAGAGCCTCTCCGGGAAGCGCTCCGCGAACTCGGTGAGGTCGCGACGGCCCTCCGGGTCGGACATGGCGCTGACCACGTGGCGGGGCTTGTTCAGGGCGACGGTGCGCTTGCCCCCGTCGAGCTGGAGGCGGCGGCCGTCCACGTGCACGACCTGACGGGCCGGATCGATGCGCACGCCCTGCTCGAGCACCGTCTCGCCGTCGACGCTCACGCGGCCCTGGGAGATGATCGCCTCGCAGGCGCGCCGGGAGCCGAATCCCGCGCGGGCGAGGACCTTCTGCAGGCGCTCGCCGCTGGCCGACGCGGACTCGGCGGCGGGCGCCGGCCGCCCGTCGCTGTCCCGCAGACGGACGCTGCGCGGCGGGGTGAAGGCGCTGCGGCGGCGCTCGGCCATCAGGCGGCGCAGCCGCGCGCGACGAGCTCCCGCGCGAGCTGCCGGTAGGACTCCGCGCCCTTCGTGGAGGAGGCGAAGGACGTGATCGGCTCCGCCGCCACGGACGCATCGGGGAACTTCACCGTGCGATTGATGGTGGTGCGGAAGACCCGGTCCGGGAAGGCCTCGACGACCCTCTGGCTGACCTCGCGGGCGTGCAGGGTACGCGGATCGAACATCGTGATGAGGATGCCGTCGATGTCGAGGCGGGGGTTGATGCGGTCCTGCACCTTCTCGATGGTCTCCACGAGCAGGGCGACGCCGCGCAGCGCGAAGTACTCGGCCTCGAGCGGGATGATCACGCCGTGGCTGGCCGCGAGCGCGTTGACGGTGAGCAGGCCCAGCGAGGGCTGGCAGTCGATGATGATGACGTCGTACTCGTCCATCACCGGACGCAGCACGCGGGCGAGCGCCATCTCGCGGGCGACCTCGTTGACCAGCTGGACCTCGGCCGCGGAGAGGTCGATGTTCGCCGGGAGCACGTCGAGGTCGTCGGTGCTCGTGGACTGGATGACGTCGTGGACGTCGTGGCTGCGGTCCATGAGCAGGTTGTAGACGGTGATGTCGAGCTCGTAGGGGTTCACGCCGGTGCCGGCGGAGAGCGCGCCCTGCGGGTCGAGGTCCACGAGGAGCACCTTGCGGCCCATCTCCGCGAGCGCCGCACCGAGGTTGATGACGCTCGTGGTCTTCCCGACGCCGCCCTTCTGGTTGACCATCGAGATCACACGCGCGGGGCCGTGGCTCTCCAGCGCCGGGGGCTCGGGGAAATCGGGCCGCGGGAGACCCGTGGGTCCCAGGTCGATGTCCAGGGTCAACTTGGAGGAGTCGCTCACGTGGTGTTCCTGTCGTCTGCTCGTCCGGGCGTCGTACTGCTGCGCTGCTGCGCCGATCCTGCCGATCGGGACCCGCTGCTCGGGTCCCGCCGCGGTGCGCGCGGCGGACGCGGGGCGGCTCCGCCGCACGTGGCGGGGCCGCGGATCGCCCCGCAAGTCTAAGCCCCATGGGTTCCTCGGGCCCGCCGGTCCCGCCGCGGAGGCCGCGGCGCCGCCGCCGCGGGAGGTCGGTCCCGGCTCAGCCGCGATCGCGGGAGCGCGGATGGGCGGCCGCGTGGGCCTCGCGCAAGGAGTCGACGGTCACCTGGGTGTAGAGCTGGGTGGTGGTGACCGAGGCGTGCCCCAGCAGCTCCTGGACAGCGCGGACGTCGGCGCCGCCGTGCAGGAGATGGGTTGCGAAGGAGTGGCGCAGCGTGTGCGGTCCGATCGCGCCCTCGAGGTCCGCGTCGGCGGCGGCGCGCTGCACGATCTGCCACGCCGCCTGCCGGGTGAGACGGGTGCCGCGCGAGCCCAGGAAGATCGCCGGGGTGCCCCGTCCCCGGGAGGCGAGGGAGGGCCGGGCCCGGGTGAGATACGCCTCCAGCGCCTCGAGGGCGAAGCGCCCGACGGGCACCGCGCGGTGCTTGTCGCCCTTGCCGCGCAGCACCGCGGCGCGCTCGAGCGGATCGACGTCGTCCACGTCCAGGCCGATCGCCTCGGAGATCCTCGCCCCGAGCCCGTAGAGCACCTCGAGCAGGGCCCGGTCCCGCAGGGCGCGCTCGGCGGACAGTGCGCCGGTGCCGGGCCGACCCGCGGCCTCGACGAGCCGCGCGGCCTCGTCGATCGTGATCGGGTGCGGCAGGGTGCGCGGTCGGCTCGGGGCGGGCAGCAGCCGCGTGGGGTCCCCGGTGCTCGAGGTGCGCTCGGCGTCGAGGAAGGCGTGCAGACCGCGGACCGCGGCCAGGGCCCGGGCGGCGCTCGAGGCCGCGAGCGCCGATCCCCCGTCGGCCCCCGAGCGGACCGTCCGCAGCCAGGCCGAGACGTCCCCCGGGCTCATCGCGTGCAGCGCGCGGTCCTCGCGGGCGAGGTGGCGCAGGTAGCGGGTGAGGTCGCGCCGGTAGGCGGCCAGCGTGTTCGCGGACAGGCCGCGCTCGACGCGCAGATGGCTCAGGTACTGCTCGAGATCGCGGGCGTCGTCCGTGCGGACCTCGGCGGGGCCGGCGTCGGCGGCGACCACGGGCACGTTCCTCAGAAGCGGACGAACGGGTCGATCGCGAGCGCCACGAACAGCAGCGTCAGGTAGGTGATCGAGCCGTGGAAGACGACCATCGGGCCGAGCTTCTTGCCGGTCAGCCCCCTGTGCGTGCGCACCGCGTAGCGGATGACGAGGAAGAGGAACCAGGCGCCCGAGGCCACGGCGGCGACCGCGTAGACCCAGCCGGTGTGCCCCAGCGGGATGATCGCGAGGCTCGAGGCGACCATGAGCACGCTGTGCAGCACCATCTGGTGGGCGACGTTCGTGCGGGAGCTGACCACGGGGAGCATGGGCACGCCCGCGGTCTCGTAGTCCTTGGTGAACTTCTCGGCGAGCGGCCAGTAGTGCGGCGGCGTCCAGAAGAAGATGACGAGGAACAGCAGGAACGCGGTCCAGGAGACGGTGCCGGTGACGGCCGACCAGCCGATCAGGACCGGCATGCAGCCGGCGATCCCGCCCCACACGATGTTCTGCGAGGTCCGGCGCTTGAGGAACATCGTGTAGAAGAGGACGTACAGCAGGATCGCGGCGATCGCGAGCACGGCGGAGGCCCAGTTCACGAGCAGGCCCAGCCAGAGGGCGGAGACGATCGACAGCACCACGCCGAACACGACGGCGGCCCGCGGGGAGACCTCGCCGGTGACGATGGGACGGTTCTTCGTCCGCTTCATCTTCGCGTCGATGTCGCGGTCCAGGTACATGTTCAGCGTGTTCGCGCCGCCGGCGGCGAGGTAGCCGCCGATCATCGTCGCGAGGATCAGCAGCGGGTGCGGGAAGCCCCCCGCCGCGAGGAACATGGTGGGGATCGTCGTGATCAGCAGCAGCTCGATGATCCGCGGTTTGGTGAGCGCGACGTAGGCGCGCACGGTGCGGCCGATGCCGCGGCGGCCCTCGGGGCCCGACGGGGCCGGGGGCGACGAGACCGTGTCCGACGAGGCGGACGCTGCCGACTCCGACCCGGGGGTCTGCGACGTCTGCGGGGTGCGCCGGGCGGTCCCGGGAGCGGGGGTGCCGTGGGGAGCGGTCACCGTCCACCGTCCTTCCTGCTGCGACCGACGCGTCTGCGCCGAGGGGGCGAACGGGCCCGATACTACCCGGCAGCCGGCCCCGCGGACCGCCGCCGCGATGCTCGACGCGCCACACCGCGTGCCTCTCGTCACCTCCGGACATCTTCGCGGCCGCTCGATCCGTTGCTCGGGGCGTGAGAGTCCCTGACCTCGCATGACATGGCTCACCGGATGCGCGTCCCACGAGAAGTCGCGGCAACCCCTGGCCACGGGGCGGGGCGATAGGATCGAATGGTCGCTGAGCGGCGCGCCCCGGGACCCGGGCGACGCGAGCCGCTCCTGCAGCTCCTGACGGAAGGAAGAACAACTCGTGAGCGAATCGTTCAAGGGAATCGACGGCTGGACCGACGTGGACAAGCGCGCGATCGACACGGTGCGCACCCTCGCGGCGGACGCCGTCCAGAAGGTCGGGAACGGCCACCCGGGGACGGCGATCAGCCTCGCCCCGGCCGCCTACCTGCTGTACCAGGACATCATGCGCCACGACCCCTCGGACACCGGGTGGCTGGGCCGCGATCGCTTCGTCCTCTCCGCGGGCCACTCGAGCCTCACCCAGTACATCCAGCTCTACCTCGGCGGATTCGGCCTCGAGCTCGAGGACATCGAGTCCCTGCGCACGTGGGGCTCGAAGACCCCGGGCCATCCCGAGGTCGGCCACACCAAGGGTGTGGAGACCACCACCGGCCCGCTCGGCCAGGGCCTGGCGACCGCCGTCGGCATGGCCATGGCGCAGCGCCGCGAGCGCGGCCTGTTCGACCCCGAGGCCCCCGCGGGCGAGAGCCCCTTCGACCGCTTCACCTACGCGATCGCCTCCGACGGCGACATGCAGGAGGGCGTGACAAACGAGGCCTCCTCGATCGCCGGCACCCAGGAGCTGGGCAACCTGATCGTCCTGTGGGACGACAACGACATCTCGATCGAGGGCCACACCGACATCGCCTTCACCGAGGACACGGCGGCCCGCTACGAGGCGCTGGGCTGGGACGTCCACCACGTGGACTGGACCCACGGCGGCACCGAGTACGTCGAGGACGTCGCCGCCCTCAAGACCGCCATCGAGGACGCCAAGAAGGTCACCGACAAGCCGTCCTTCATCGCCCTGCGCACCGTGATCGCCTGGCCCGCTCCCACCAAGCAGGGCACCGGCGCCGCCCACGGCTCCGCCCTCGGCGACGAGGAGGTCGCGGGCCTCAAGAAGGCGCTCGGCCTGGATCCCGAGAAGACCTTCGACGTCCCCGCCGAGGTCCTCGACCGCACCCGCGAGCTCGTGCAGCGCGGCAAGGAGGCGCACGCCGCCTGGGACGAGAAGCTCGCGAGCTGGCGCGAGGCCAACGCCGACCGCGCCGCGCTGCTGGACCGGCTCGTCGCCGGGAAACTCCCCGACGGCTGGGCCGACGCCCTGCCGACCTTCGAGGCCGACGCCAAGGGCCTGGCCACCCGCGCCGCATCCGGCAAGGTGCTGAACGCCCTCGCCCCGGTGCTGCCCGAGCTCTGGGGCGGCTCGGCCGACCTCGCCGGCTCGAACAACACCACCATGGACGGCGAGCCCTCCTTCATCCCGAAGGACCGCTCGACCAAGGAGTTCTCGGGCGACGAGTACGGCCGCACGCTGCACTTCGGCATCCGCGAGCACGCCATGGGCGCGATCCTCTCCGGGATCAACCTCGACGAGCTCACCCGCGCCTACGGCGGCACGTTCCTGCAGTTCTCGGACTACATGCGCGGCGCCGTGCGCCTCTCGGCCCTGATGGGCGTGGACAACATCTACGTGTGGACCCACGACTCCATCGGCCTGGGCGAGGACGGCCCCACCCACCAGCCGGTCGAGCACCTCGCCGCGCTGCGCGCCATCCCGGGCCTGGACGTCGTCCGCCCGGCCGACGCCAACGAGACGGCCGCCGCCTGGAAGGCGACGATCGAGCGCCGCGAGCGCCCGATCGGCCTGATCCTCTCCCGCCAGGCCCTGCCGACGCTGGACCGCAGCGAGTACGCGAGCACCGACGGCGTCGCCCGGGGCGGGTACGTCCTCAAGGACGCCGGCAGCGGCGAGCCCGAGGTCATCCTCATCGCCACCGGCTCCGAGGTGCAGTACGCCGTCGAGGCGCAGAAGCAGCTCGAGGAGGCCGGCACGCCGACCCGCGTGGTCTCCATGCCGTCCGTCGAGTGGTTCGAGGACCAGGACGAGGCCTACCGCGAGTCGGTCCTCCCCCGCGGCGTCCGCGCCCGGGTGAGCGTCGAGGCGGGCATCGCCCAGTCCTGGTTTAAGTACCTGGGCGACGCGGGCCGCGCCGTCAGCCTCGAGCACTACGGCGCCTCCGCGGACGCGGCCACGCTCTTCCGCGAGTACGGCTTCACGGCCGACGCGGTGGTGGCCGCCGCGAAGGAGTCCATCGAGGCCGCACAGAGCTGATCCGCCGACGGGGGCGGGACCCCAGAGGTCCCGCCCCCTCTTCTCGCCGTGCCCGCGCGGGAGCCCGCCGTCGGCCCTCGGGCCCCGCACCCGCCCCGCGCATCCACGGCGACCATCCGTCTCCGACTCCCCATGATCTGATCGGCGCCGCGCGCGCCGAGGAAGGATTCCCCTCATGACCCAGAACACCCGCACCCAGGCCCTCTCCGACGCCGGCGTGTCGATCTGGCTGGACGACCTCTCCCGCGGCCGCCTGACCTCCGGCAACCTCCAGGAGCTCGTGGACTCGAAGAACATCGTGGGCGTCACCACCAACCCCTCGATCTTCCAGGCCGCCATCTCCGGCGCCCAGGACTACGACGCCGACATCGCCGAGCTCGCGAAGGCCGGCAAGGACGTCGACGCGGTCGTCGAGAAGCTCACCACCGATGACGTCCGCTCCGCCGCCGACCTCTTCGCCCCGGTCGCCGAGGCCACCGAGGGCCAGGACGGCCGCGTCTCCATCGAGGTCGACCCGCGCCTGGCGCACGAGACCGAGAAGACGATCGCGCAGGCACACCGCCTCAGCGAGATCGTGGACCGCAGCAACGTGATGATCAAGATCCCCGCGACCAAGGAGGGCCTGCCGGCCATCACCGAGGTGATCGGCGCGGGCATCAGCGTCAACGTGACCCTCATCTTCTCCGTGGACCGCTACCGCGAGGTCATCGACGCCTACCTGGCGGGCCTGGAGAAGGCCGACGCCGCCGGCATCGACCTCTCGACCATCCGCTCGGTCGGCTCGTTCTTCGTCTCGCGCTTCGACACCGAGATCGACGCCCGCCTGGAGAAGCTGGGCGGCGACGCCCTGGAGCTGCGCGGCAAGGCGGGCGTGGCGAACGCCCGCGTGGCCTTCGGCGTGTACCTCGAGAAGTTCTCCTCGGAGCGCTTCGAGAAGCTGGCAGCGAAGGGCGCCCGCGTGCAGCGCGCGCTGTGGGCCTCGACCGGGGTGAAGAACCCCGAGTACGCCGACACCATGTACGTCGACCAGCTGGTCGCCTCCCCCACCGTGAACACGATGCCGGAGAAGACGCTCGACGCGGTCGCCGACCACTCCGAGCCCGGGAAGGCCCTGGACGCGGAGGCCGCGCAGGCCTCGGCCGCGGACCTCGAGAAGATCTCCGCCGCGGGCGTCGACCTCGACGACGTCTACGCCGTCCTCGAGCGCGAGGGCGTCGAGAAGTTCGAGAAGGCCTGGAACGAGCTGCTCGAGACCGTCGCGGCGCAGATCGCCTCGGCCTGATCCCACCCCGCCGCCTCCCCTCCTCCGTCCGCTCCTGAGCGCCGCCCGCGGCGCCGCGCGGGGAGGAGGGCCGGCGGTCCTCACTCCATCGAGCACACGGCGGAGCCGCCCCGACGGGTCGGCTCCGCCACGTGCCGGAAGGATGATCGTGAACACGACCCCCACTCCGCGCAATCCGCTGCGCGATCCCCGTGATCGGCGTCTGCCGCTGATCGCGGGTCCGAGCTCGATGGTGATGTTCGGCGTCACCGGAGACCTCGCCCGCAAGAAGCTCCTCCCCGCGATCTACGACCTGGCCCACCGGGGCCTGCTGCCCCCGAGCTTCGGCCTGGTCGGCTACGGGCGCCGCGACTGGAGCCATGACGACTTCGCCGACTACGTGCGCACGTCCGTCACCGAACACGCCCGCACCGAGTTCGACGAGTCGACCTTCGAGCAGCTGCGCGGCGGCCTGCGCTTCGTCACCGGCACCTTCGACGACACGGCCGCCTTCCAGAAGCTCACGGAGGTCGTCGAGGAGCTCGACCGCACCCGCGGCACGGGCGGCAACCACGCTTTCTACCTCTCGATCCCGCCGGACGCGTTCCCGCAGGTCTGCTCGCAGCTGGCGAACTCGGGACTGAACACCCCGCGCGACGGCTCGTGGCGCCGCGTGGTTATCGAGAAGCCCTTCGGCCACGACCTGGCCTCCGCGAAGGAGCTCAACGACGTCGTGGAGAAGGTCTTCCGCCCGGAGGACGTCTTCCGCATCGATCACTACCTGGGCAAGGAAACGGTCCAGAACATCCTCGCGTTCCGCTTCGCGAACCAGATGTTCGAGCCGATCTGGAACGCGAACTACGTCGACCACGTGCAGGTCACGATGGCCGAGGACATCGGCATCGGCTCGCGTGCGGGCTACTACGACGGCATCGGCACCGCGCGCGACGTCATCCAGAACCACCTCCTGCAGCTGCTCGCGCTGACCGCGATGGAGGAGCCCATCTCCTTCGACGCGAAGGAGCTGCGCACGGAGAAGGAGAAGGTCCTCGAGGCCATCTCCCTGCCCGACGACCTCTCCCTGCACACCGCCCGCGGGCAGTACGTCGCGGGACTGCAGGGCGGCGAGGAGGTCAAGGGGTACCTCGAGGAGGACGGCATCCCCGCCGACTCCACGACCGAGACGTTCGCCGCGATGCGCCTGGACGTGAACACCCGCCGCTGGGCCGGGGTCCCGTTCTACCTGCGCGCGGGCAAGCGCCTGGGCCGCCGCGTCACCGAGATCGCCGTGGTCTTCAAGTCCGCCCCGTTCCTGCCGTTCTCCTCCACGGACACCGCGGACCTCGGCCAGAACGCGATCGTGATCCGCGTCCAGCCCGACGAGGGCGTGACCATGCGGTTCGGCTCCAAGGTCCCCGGCACCCAGATGGAGGTCCGGGACGTGAACATGGACTTCCAGTACGGGTCCTCGTTCACCGAGGAATCGCCCGAGGCCTACGAGCGGCTGATCCTGGACATGCTCCTGGGCGACCCGCCGCTGTTCCCGCGCCAGCGGGAGGTCGAGCTGTCCTGGGAGATCCTCGACCCGATCACCGACTACTGGGCGAAGAACCTTCCGCCCGCTCCGTACCGCCCCGGCACCTGGGGCCCGGAGACCGCCAACGAGATGCTCACGCGCGACGGACGCGCCTGGAGGCGACCGTGATCACCACCCTGAACGACACCACCGCATCCGCCGTCGACAAGAAGATGACGCAGATGCGCGAGACCTTCGGCGCGACCACCGTGGGCAGCGTGCTCACGCTGATCATCGTCGCGACCGGCGAGGACATCGATCAGCCCCTGCAGGCCGCCGTGCAGGCCAGCCACGAGCACCCCTCGCGGGTCATCGTGGTCGATGCCGACACCGACGCCGATACCGGACTGGACGCGGAGATCCGCGTGGGCCGCGACGCGGGAGCCGGCGAGATCGTCATCCTCCGCGCCCGGGGCGACGTCATGTCCAGCCTGGACACCCTCATCACCCCGCTGCTGCTGCCCGACGCCCCGATCGTCACCTGGTGGCCCGAGGACGCCCCGTCCTCGCCCGTCCACGACGTCCTGGGCTCGATCTCCCAGCGCCGCATCACCGACGCCGCCTCCTCGAGCGACCCCGACGCGACCCTCAAGCGCCTGCGCCGCGGCTACTCCAGCGGCGACTCCGACCTCTCCTGGGCCCGCATCACCCGCTGGCGCGGACTGGCCGCCACGGCCTACGAGACCCCGCCGATCTCCCTCCCGCGCAGCGTGAGCGTCGCCGGCCCCGCTGGCGATCCCTCGGTGCGCCTGCTGGCCGCATGGCTCGCCCTCGAGCTCGGCCTCGAGGTCGACATCGAGACCGTCGACGGCTGCCCCGCCGGCCCCCAGTCCCTCGTCTTCGAGCGCGAGGACGGGACCGTGGCCCTGCGCCGAGGCGAGGGCGACAGCGTCATCATCTCCCTGCCCGGCGACCAGGAGGACCAGCGCGTCCCCGTGCCCGCGAGCTCCCTCTACGAGCTCCTCGCCGAGGAGCTGCGCCGCCTGGACCCCGACGAGGTCTACGGCGAGGTCCTCGCCCACGCCTTCTCCAAGGTCGAGGACGCCTCGACCTTCGCGAAGGGCAAGCCGGAGCCGACGGACGCCGTCTCCGAGTCCCTCGAGGCCGCCGCCGTGCGCGCCGCCGACGACGTGGCCGCCCGCCTCGCCGAGGCGATCTCCGCGCGCGGCGAGGCGCACCTCGTGGTCACCGGAGGCACCATAGGCGCCGCCACCGCCGACGCCCTCCCCGTCGCCTTCGTCGAGCACGAGGTCGACCCGGCCGCCGTGCACGTGTGGTGGGGCGACGAGCGCTTCGTCGACGCCGACTCGGAGGACCGCAACGACCAGTCGGTGCGCGTCGGCTTCCTCGAGAAGATCGCCTTCGCACCCGGCAAGGTGCATCCGGTCCCCTCGACCTCGAGCGGCATGTCCCTCGACGAGGCCGCCGCCTGGTACGGCCAGGAGCTGGATCGCGCGGGCGGCGACCGTCCGTTCCGCACCCGCGGCGAGGCGTTCTTCGACGTGCTGCTGCTGGGCGTCGGTCCCGACGGCCACGTGGCCTCGCTGTTCCCGCGCCACCCCGCGCAGCAGCTCGACGGCGCGAGCGCCGTGGCCGTGGTCGACTCCCCCAAGCCGCCGCCGCTGCGGGTGTCGCTGACCTGGCCCGTGCTGAACTCCGCGCGCCACGTGGGCCTGCTGGCCGCCGGCGCGGAGAAGGCCGACGCGGTCGCGCGCGCCCACCGGGGCATCGACCCGTGGGAGGTCCCGGCCTCCTCGGTGCGCGGGCTCGAGTCCACCACCTGGTACCTCGACGAGTCCTCGGCGACGGGCCTGCGGAAGGGCTGACGGGCTGACCGCACCCCGGGACCGCCGGGAGCACCGAGAGGGCCCGACCGCGCCATGTG